>SKJD01000195.1 GCA_007116095.1 Candidatus Hydrogenedentota bacterium | reverse complement strand
GTAAGCATCAGCGTCCACATAGGCTTAACAACACGCGCCTTACATTCACATATCCATCAATACATCATATTTTGGAGGAAGTACATACCATGCGATACAGACGATATGGCAGAACAGAACTACAGATACCCGTAATCAGTTGCGGCGGCATGCGCTATCAGGGGGACTTTAAGTCTCCGGAAGATGTCACCGAAGATAATGTACGGCATGTCGAGGCCTGCGTACGTCGTGCGCTGGAACTCGGCATCAACCACATCGAGACCGCCCGCGGCTACGGCACAAGCGAGTATCAGTTGGGACGCATATTGCCCCAGCTTCCTCGCGAGGAGCTGATTGTCCAGACCAAGGTGGCGCCGGCCGATGAGGTCGATGAGTTCGTGGAGAATTTCGAGTACTCCATGTCGATGCTGAACCTGGACTACATCGACCTCTTCGCCTTCCACGGCATTAACAGTCCGGTGGAGCATGAACGCACCCTGAAATGCCTGGATATCGCACTGCAATGGAAAAAAGAAGGGCGCGTGCGGCATATCGGTTTTTCGACCCATGGCCCCACCGAGGCGCTTATCGAAGCGATAAAGCTGGACTGCCTGGACTACATCAATCTTCACTGGTATTACATATTCCAGGACAACTGGCCAGCGATTCTGGAAGCCCGCAAACGGGACATGGGCATCTTCATTATCAGTCCGAACGACAAGGGCGGCATGCTGCAACAACCCACGCCCAAGCTGGTCGAATTATGCAAGCCGTTGCATCCGATGGTCTTCAATGGCCTCTTCTGCTTGTCACACCCGGAAGTCCATACCCTGAGCTGCGGCGTGGCGCAGCCAAGTGATTTTGATATCCACATGGAGACCGTGGAAAAGCTGGATCAAGCTGAAGAGCTCATCGAGCCCATCATTGCGCGCCTGGAAGCGGCGATGGAAGAGGCCGTCGGGGCGGAATGGGCCCACACCTGGCAAGAAGGCCTGCCTGAATGGCAAGAGACCCCGGGCGATATCAACATTCCCATCATCATGCGGTTGCGCAACCTGGCCATAGCCTATGACATGATCGAATACGGCAAGATGCGCTACAACCTGCTGGGCAACGGCGGCTCCTGGTTCCCGGGCCTGAAGGCGGAAAACCTGGATAAACATGATCTGGCTCCCTGCCTGGCGAAGTCACCCCACGCCGACAAAATCCCCGGCTATCTCGCCGAGGCGCATGAAATGCTGGTAGGGGAAGAAGTGAAACGCCTGCAAGAGGACTGAGTTGGGTGATACCAAGCATGACAATACCTGAATAAACCTTACCCATGGTATTGCCCGCCGAAAACCCTATCTTTACATGGGGCAGTCCTATGAGTACCCCCTTTGTGCATTGGAATGGATATAACATGACATGTAAGGAGTACGAAGATGCGAAGTTTGACACATATAACGCACTATATTGTGGCGTTAACCCTGATGCTGAGCTTGCCCCAAGTCCAGGCCCCCGCCGAAGAGGTTCAATGGAATCCCTTCGGTGAACCACGCCTCGCCGTACCCGAGGCCAATGTCTATATCCCGAACGACGACCACCTGACCCAAACCATAAGGGTGGCTGCTGTTTATAATGAGGACGCCATTCGGATATTCTTTGAATTCGATACAGACACGCCAAGCTGGTACCACGATTATTGGGTATACGAAGATGGGGCCTGGGCCCGCTTGGGGCGTGGTACAGCCGGCCCGGAGGCTCAGGGGCTCTATGAAGACCGCATCGCCATGATGTTTGATGATGGCTCCGTACCCGGTTTCGCGGAGTACGGCGGCTATGTCGTGATGCACAGCGGCGTGGACAGTCGGAGCGACAGCGCTACCGCCGAAGAAAAAGAAGCTGCACTCGGCACGGACGAAGTGAACAAATTCCTGCGCCAGTCACGCGAGGAAGACGCTCCGGAATCGGAAACCTGGCGCATGCCCAGAGACGAGGCATCCTTGGCGCAACTGAAGGCCGAAGGGTTGTTCATTGACACCTGGCAGTGGCGGGCGCATCGTAGTAATCCCATCGGCTATGCCGATAACGGTTATGTGCTTGATGCGCGGAACAGCGCCGCTGGGCGTTCGATGTACAGCACCAACTGGTCCGATGAACTTGAGGCCCCGGCCTACATGTACGATGTCGAGCAGGTTGGCCTGCATGCACTTCGCAAAGACACCCTGCTGAACCGCAATTATGGCATGGACGATTACTACTACCTGTTTGAGGACTTTGCGAAGCCCTTTGACCCGGAACATGACTGGCAAGACGGCGATGTGCTTCCCCGCCGCATTCTGCAAATCCCCGATGGTAACCGGGGCGCCATTCGGGCGGAAGGACGTTGGGAAGCGGGGACCTGGCGCGTTTCGATGACCCGGGACCTGGAGTTGGCCGACAGCAGCGACAGCAAACCCATCGTACCGGGTGAGGTGTATAATGTCGCCTTCGCGGCCTTTACCGGCGCCACCCAGGGACGTTGGCATTACGTCTCCATGCCCCTGCAACTGGGCCTGGGCGAAGCAGCGCAGATCACGGCCCATCCCGTATCGGGCGATCTGGATGATGCTGAGGTGACGGACTGGACAGAAATTCCGCTCTTCTATGTCGGGCAGATGACATTCGCACATATCAGCGCCGCCGATAACCCGGTTTTTGAGACCATGGACCTGGCCCGGGAGGAACCGCTTGATTCTGATCGAATCACCCAACTTGCTAATGCGCTGGCCGATCATGAAATCAACTGGCTTCAAGATGCCGGGTTCATTGAAGCCAACGAGTAATACATTTTTCTGCTAAAATAGCATCAGACCATGAGGGGGAGTTTCATGTCGCCTGATTCAAAACCGGTTTCTATTGCCCATGCGGGGGTCAACCTCCACTTTGCCGAAACGCCCCAGGGGCTTTGGCCGAGTGCGATGTGTCCTGATGACATAATACCAGGCGCGCACACCCGAGCCCCGGCGCCCCTCTTTCAAATGGCGGCTACGGGTACCCCGCATGGCCTAGCCCCCTCGGCGGTGAGCGGGTTGACCCTGTTGTCCGATGCGATGTTGACGGAAATGCCAACCTTTGATGCAGGGGTTTTGACACAGACTTACGTGCACACCGAACGTGGATTACGAGTTACTGTGCGTATGGAAGCCGCCCCAGACACGCCGGTTTTTCGTGTGCATACGCGCATCCAAAACGAAGGCGATACGCCGCAAACGCTCACCCACCTATCCTCGATGCATCTCCCCGGGATCGCAGCCGGAGGCATCCGCCCTTGGGATGATCCGAAAAAGCTGCGATTGCACTACTGTCACAATACCTGGGAGGGCGAGGGACAATGGCGCTGCGCCAGCCTGGAGGACTTGGGCCTGATTCGCACGTCGGTGCATGACTGCCGCAACGCAATCCACTTCAGTTCGGTCGGCAGCTTCAGCACCGCCCGCTACCTTCCCATGGCGATGCTGGAAGACCTGGAAACAGGCAGTATCTGGTTTTTTCAGATTGAGGCATCGAGTAGCTGGCATTTTGAGGTCGGCTTCCGGAAAACCGAGCAGGGCGGCAGTCTCTTTTTGCATGCCGACGCGGCGGACGAGCGCTTTGGCGGCTGGACCCATACCCTGATGCCCGGGGAAAGCTTTGACGCCGCTCCGGTGGCGGTCGGATGCTGTCAGGGCGGGTTCAATGAGGCCGTACATGCCTTGACGGACTACCGCCGCAAGACCTTGCTACCAAAACCCGCCTGGGAAGGCGAATGTCCGGTATTCTTCAACGACTACATGAACTGCCTCTGGGGTAATCCCACAGAAGAGGCGCTGCTTCCCCTGATTGACAAAGCCGCTGAACTGGGTGTGGAAGGCTTTGTTATAGACGCGGGCTGGTTTGCGCCGCGAGCAGGCAACTGGGGCATGGGGCTGGGCGATTGGGGTGACTCCCCGGACCGCTTCGGAGAACGGGGCCTTGCCGGTATCCTGCATTACATCCAGAACAAAGGCATGATTCCCGGCATTTGGCTGGAAATGGAGGTCTGCGGGGAAGACGCCGACCTGGTGAAAAAACCGGACGATTGGTTCCTGTGCCGCAACGGGGCGCGGGTCGGAGGTGGCGCCCGCTATTTCCTCGACTTCCGGAATACAGAGGTCTGCGCCTACATGCATGAGCGCGTCGATAGGCTGGTGGCGTACGGTGTCGGCTTCATCAAAAACGACTACAACGAATGCGTGGGCAATGGCTGCGATACGCACCATGGTTCTCATGCCCATGGCCTGCTGGAGCATAGCCGCGCGTTTTACGCTTTCATCGACGGTCTCCGCGACCGGCATCCCGATCTCATCATTGAAAATTGCGGTTCCGGGGCAATGCGCCAGGACTATGGGGTCTTGTCGCATTTCCACATTCAAAGCTCCTCGGATCAGGAGTGGTACGACCGCTATCCGTCTATCGTCATGGGGGCGGCTGCGGGGTTACTGCCGGAGCAAATGGGGGTATGGTCTTACCCCTGGCCGTTGCTGGTAAGCCATCGGGAGGAACCGGAAATCCTCGACACCCCGGCTTACCATGCGCAAATGGCCGACGGCGAGCAAACGATATTCAACATGGTCACGGGGATGTGCGGCAACCTGTACCTCTCCGGCCGCATCGACAAGGCCGACGTCCACAACCTGGCATTGATCCGCGAGGGGCTGGCCGTTTATAAGGCCGAACGCGCTCATATCCACAACGCCTATCCCTTCCAGCCCTGTCCGCAGCCTCGCTTTATGGAACGGGATGCCTGGGCGAGCCATGGCCTGGCCAACGCGGAAAATACGCGGGTGCTTCTGGCGGTGTGGCGTCTTCAGTCCACAGCTGCTTACCAGGAATTTCAAATCCCCGGCTGGGCAGGCAGACAGGTCGCAGTCAAGCAGCGCTACCCTGCTGCCATCCCCAGAGCAGAATGGCATTGGCGCGCTGCCGATGGGGTACTCACCGTCCACCTGCCCATTCAAAACCAGGCGCGCCTGTTGGCGCTGACTTGTGTGTAATTTCCAGGTGCTTTCTTTCACCCTTGCCACAAGACAGCAATAAGCAACGTAACCATGCCAGAGGATTCCCGTGTTTTCCAGTGCCGTACAGAGCATCCTCCTGAGTCTGGTCACCCTACTTGGCGCGC
>SKJD01000494.1 GCA_007116095.1 Candidatus Hydrogenedentota bacterium | reverse complement strand
CCACCGAAGACGGCAGCGGTATTGAAATCGCGCCACAACACAGTACGCCCGCCCCCCAGAGCCTGCAACAAGGACAGGTAAGCCCGGAAGAATTTCAAGAGCAAATGGAATTCTACGAGATGCAACAGCGCATGCAGCAGCAACGCCAACAACAGCAGCAACAGTCGCAACCCCAGGCAGGGACAGGCGGCGCCCCGGCGCCCTTCCCGCAGATGATTCAGCCGCCCCCACCGAGCGACCCCCAGGAAGAAGCCCAGGAAGCCCCCGCCCCGGAATCCGTCCCATCGGCGCCTGTTCAACGCAATTTCGGCCCCCGTCAACGCCGCTAGGCGCCAGGCCGTCGCCAGTTATACATTTTCCCATCCGGGCGGCCCCGGCAAATCATGTCTTGTGGTAGAATGTAATCGGAGGCACTGCCATTTCCTCCAGAGTCCGGCCTGCGAAACGGTCGTGTGGGCCTGTAACGCAGTGACCGACAGCCCAGCGATCCAGAAGCTTGGTTGGCAAGTCCCTGTTTAGGGATGTCGCCACTACAACCTGGTTGCCAAGGAGGCGTCACCATGCCAGCAGGAAATCCCCAGCCAAAGACAACACAGCAGGAACAACGGCAATTCACGCGGGCTCCGGTACAGCTCAATGCGGAAATTCATCTTGATTGCGGTTTGCATATTGAGGCGCACACCCGGGACCTCAGCCTGGGCGGAGCATTGCTCAGCACCGAGCGTTACTTGCCCAGGGGGCATCCCGTCCGGATAATTCTCGACTTGGAATTTGCAGGGGAAGCCTGCCGCATCCGGGCTCAGGGCCATGTCGCACGGATCGATGACGAGGGCGTGGCCATTGCTTTTGCCCGTATCCACCCCGAAAGCTTGACGCCCCTCTGCCACATCATCCTCACCCATGCGGCGGAATCGGAGCGGGTAGAGCAGGAAATGACCCAGCATGGCATCGTTCCGCCTCAGGACCTGCTGGCTGCCTTACCCAAATAGCTTGCCCTGCCGCCTCATGTAAACGAGGTTCCGGGACAGCCCTATGAAATTACAACGCCCCCAGTGCGTTTTCCCGGTCGCATGGTGTAAAATGGGGTGCCTGAAGGTGCCCGATCACGCAGCAGGGTGCTAACGTCAGTACACGCTAAAGGTACTTATTTCAAGCTGTTTTTCAGGAGTGCTTATAATCATGCCATTATTCGGTTATATCTGTACGAATTGCGAGACGGAACAAGAATTGCTCGTGCGTCAGGGGGAAAATCCGGTTTGTGAACACTGCGGTGCGGATGCCTTGGAAAAGCAGTTGAGCCACATCGCGCCGATTCAGGGCGTAAAAGCCCCCGAGCCGGTAGGCTGTGGCAATTCACAATGCTGCCAACTCCAAGGCGGGGGTTGCTCACCGAACTAAGCTATTATGACCCAAGAGGAACCCAACGCCATGCAGCATCCGGCTCTGCCAAAACAGCTCATCACCCTGCGGGCGGTGTTCTGGCGCGCCTTTGTCGAAGCGCATCGGCGTCGCCCCAGGAGTTTTTATCTTCTGATGGCAACACCCCCGGTCCTGCTTTTGGGAGCCCATATGTTCGATTACCAGGACAATCCCCTACGCTTTGCCATGATTCTCGGGGCCATCGTCCTGTTTCTGGGGGTATTGCTCCTGCAAGCGGCCCTGGATACGATGCAAATTTTACGACAGGAGTATCAGGATCGACGCAGCAGCTACCTGGAGACCCTGGGCGACAATGAATTTCTGGAAAAGCTGGGAGCCCGGGTACAGGAACGCAACCGGGACACCACCTGAATTCCTCCGAAAATGTATGGCGTCACCATGCCGCATTGAATCCGTCCCCAATCAAGCCCTGGCGCTGCAATTGATCAATTAAGCACCCCATTATCCATGCCTAAACTCCCCGACAATCCCCGCAATATTCTGGCGTTGCTCCCAAACTGGCTCGGAGACGTCGCCATGTGTACTCCCGCCTTGCGGGCGCTGCGCCAACGTTTCCCCGATGCAGCGCTACATGTGGCGGGCAAGCCTGCGGCCTGTCTTTTGTTGGAGTCCATACCGTGGATCGGCGGTCTTCATCCATTCCCCGGCCGCATGGGGCTGCCTCGGATGTTGCGGGAAAGCCGCAATCTAGCGCCTTTTGCACGGGATATCTGCGTAATCTTCCCCCACGCTTTCCGTGCGGCGATGTTGGCCTGGCTGAGCGGCTCTCGCTGTCGTGTCGGCTATGCCCGGGGCGGCCGTAGCTTGCTGCTGAACCAACGTATCCCCCCCTACCGGGAGCAGGGCAGGATCGCCCCGATTTATATGGCCCAGGAATACCTGGACTTGATCGCCCCACTGGGCTGCGTGGACGATGATCAGGGTCTGGAACTTGCGGCAGACGCGCAGGAATTAAGCGCGGTACGGGCCAACCTCGACCCCAACAAACCTGTAGTGGGCATTGCGCCCGGCGCGGCCTTCGGGCCCAGCAAATGCTGGCCGGCGACGCGTTATGCCCAGGTAGCCGATGCGCTCACCGAACGCTACCGGGCGCAATGCTTGCTCCTGACCGGCCCGGGCGAGGAGGATACCCGGGACGCGGTGCTGAGAACGACGCAATCAGCGCACTTTGTGCCTTTCCAGGCGGAAACGCCGAGCATCGCCCGTATGAAAGCGGCGATCGCCTGCTGCGATCTCTTCATCGGCAATGACAGCGGTCCGCGGCATGTAGCCATTGCCTTTAAGAAGCCTGTTCTGTGCATCATGGGCTCCACATCACCCCGCTACACGGACAGCCCCTGGGAACAAGGCGAAGTTTTGCGGGTCGACGTGGATTGCGGCCCCTGCCAGAAACCTGTCTGCGTGACCGACCACCGCTGCATGACACAGATAACACCGGACCGGGTCCTGGCTGCCGCAGCTCCCTGGCTGGCGCCTGTGACCGCCCCGGAACCCTTTAATTCGGCTGTATCTTGATGCGCTTATAGTTCCCCGGCTTAGGCTCCCCCACTTCTTCGCTCTCCCCCTCCGACTCCGGTGAAGCCGTCTGGTACTTGCCCAGATGCCGGGCGTGCGCCATCATGTACTGCGCGATGCTGTGAATCTCATTGGCGGTAAAGCCCAGGATTTCCAACTGCTCTACCAGGTTGCCCGCCATCCGAATCTGATCATGTCTTTCCATGGGTAACTACTCCTTCTCCTGCCTGAAACCCGTTTGTGCCGCCTGACGACGGGTTCACCCGTCTATTACCGTGAAAAGTCACCGGCGCAGCACCAAGTGACTCTTGTAATATCCAGAATCATGCCAATTGCTCGGCATATACCCCAAGTCTATATCGCTTATGGATTTAGCCCGACAGTTCCATGCCTGGCTTCTGCTGGCATACCGAGATGAAAATACAATTTTTACCTGTTATACTCAAAGTTTGAGCATCGTGCGCATTCGGGAATTCGGAAATGAGGAGGGGATATGTCCGCATTTAGACCTACCCATGCCGCCACAAGGGGCAGAACGGCCATCGTTACGTATTTCGGCATTGACGGCGCCTGTGCGGCGGCGGTGGCGGCATTAAAACTTCCTGAGGCGGCCATCCGGGCGAGCAGCGCCAACCGCATCGCCCAGACCTTGCAGGGCATGGCGCGGGAAGCCTTTGACGTCATCCACGTCTGCGGCGTCGGGGTCTATTGCACCTGGACCGAGTTGCAACAAGCCGCCCGGGAGCTTGCGGAGGCCGGCACGAAGATCATCTGGCATTGTGGCCGGGGCTATCTGGATGCGGAGCGGAAAAAATTTGAAGCGATCGCCACCCCCGTTTTTAAGGACGGCGCCACCAATACCGCCGCCCTCGCAGCGTATTTTGACCTGGACGATCTGCTGGAATGTCAGTTTTTATTGGAGTTGGCGCGTCTGGACCCCAATCTGTCCGCGCAGCAGCAATTCCCCCGTATGTCCGAAGAACAGGCGGACTGGTTCGATCTGATTCAGGCCGCGCTGGGGCAATACCTCAAGTTTCAGGACGACAGTGTCTATCCCGAGGTCATCGGCCGACTGGCGCGCCTGGAGATGAACCATCGGGACCGCAGCACGTTAAAAATATTCCGGCGGATGGGCTTTAAGTACCTGCTGCACGGTCGAAGCCCGGTGATCCGCCGCCTGAAAATACGTATCCAACGTTGCGCCGAGGCCGACCGCCCCGTTCTGATAACCGGAGAATCCGGCGTGGGCAAGGAGCATGTGGCCCACCTGATTTGGGAGGGAAGCAACCGCGCCAACGGCCCGATGGTGGCGGTCAATTGCGCCTACTACGCCGGAAACGCCCAACTGGCCAATGCCGACCTCTTCGGGCACCTAAAAGGAGCCTTCACCGGGGCAATGACGGCGCGGCCCGGTAAGCTGGTGGCGGCCGACGAAGGCATTCTATTTCTCGATGAACTCTCAGAGCTGCCCCTAGAGGTACAGGCGAAATTGTTGCGCGTGCTGGAGGACGGCTGGGTGACCCCGGTCGGCGCGGAACGTCCCACAACCCAGGTAAACCTGCGTTTGATCACAGCGAGCAACCAGAATTTACATTCCCTCATCCGGCAGGGCCGTTTCCGGGAAGACCTCTTCCACCGGATCAGCACGCTAAGCATCCAGGCGCCGCCCCTGCGCAACAGACGGGATGACATCCCCATCATCGTGACGGAACACCTGAAGCAACTGGTGGAGGAAAACTTTGTTCCCAAACTTCGCAAGGACGATCGGGAATTGTTACAGGCCCATGACTGGCCAGGCAACGTGCGTCAGCTTATCAAGATACTCGACCGGGCGGTCATGTTGGGCATCAGTGTGGCCGAAGCCCTGGAGGAGGAGCGCAACCTCGAAGACGCGGACTCCGCTCCCGTGACAACGCCAGCGCTCCAGGGCCAATACACGGTCGCCTCCTGGCGTCTACCGGAAAATCCGGGGGCAATCCGCCCCATCAAAGATATCCAGCAGGCCTATGCGCGCCACGCCTGGGAACTGCTGGACCACAACTATGCCGCCACGGCCCGGGCTTTGGGCATTCAACCCAACACCTTGCGCTACAGCTACCTCCGGGAAGAGCGTCCGAGCTCCTGAATAGGGCTTGCCGGCCGCTTTTACGCATTATGGGGGTTCTTCTTGCCAGGGTGGAACTATCGGCGAT
>SKJD01000113.1 GCA_007116095.1 Candidatus Hydrogenedentota bacterium | reverse complement strand
TGGTGGATGTATACATGCAACACATGGTGGTTAACACCTTCGGTAAGGCTCCAGTCGCCACGGCGTTTGAGCAGCGCCGGATGCCGCCTATAGGCCTGGCCACTGGCTGTCCAGGCTTCTACCGAGACAACAGGCATGCCGTAAATGTTGGCGGCCGAAGAGGCGGCTTTGCATTCGATATTGCCCAAGGTACCTTCGTTCCAGAATTCCCCGGCGACGCGATCGGATTGCCCACCGTACATCAGGAATTCCGACGGGAAACCCCAGTGCCCATAATTTTCCAGCCACAGTTGCAGGTTGTGCTCATTGGCTACTTCACGCAATCCCCCGACATATTCATAAGCGATGTCGTCTGCGATTGCCCGGCGGAGATCCCACAGAAATCGCTCTGATTCCTCGACGCTGCCCACGATACGACCGGAGATGACAGGCAGGTACTTCACCGGATTGTAGCCGTATTTTTCCTCAAAGCGTGCTTCGAAGCCATCGGTCCAGTTCTGCGGGCCCATTTCATAGCTATCGGCGATCAAGTATTTCAGCGCCGGGAGGCTTTCCTCCGGGGTGCGTCGGATGATTTCCCCCATAAACTGATCAAAATGATACCGGGCCAGTTCCGCATTGGCCTTGTCCACTTCATATCCGGTGCCCTGGGGCGCAGCGGGGTCATTCTTTGTGCCGGTCGGGGTCATGCCTATGCGCAGGATAGTCCAGTTGCCTTCAGGCGCTTCCCAGTCCAACAGGCCGTCGGTATCCATGTGCTCGCTGAGGTCCAGTACTTCGGCAATGGCCAGTCCGTCTGTTTGAAGCTCGGGCTGGGTATCCCACAGGTAGCTGTCAAATTCCGGCAGTGGCGTGGGATGCATTTTGCCCAGGCTCTTCTCGATGTATTCTTCCAGCACGGGAGCCTCGCTGAAGGAGATCGATGAAAAACCCACCATGTTGGGACCGCCGGCAAATTGGTTCACCACCAACTCAAAAGCCTGTGCTTCTACATCCGGCAGGGCAATAGCCAGCGGCGCATGGGTGACCGGGCCAACGTTGACCCGGGGATTGCTGCGATCAAAGGTCACAGTACGCAAAGTTTGGAAAGCGCCGTCTATCTCCGCCCGGATTTCTACTTCACACCGGAAATTGGGGTAGGCCGGATGCAAATGCAGACTGCGCGCCGTAAAATCTTCCTCTGTCCGAATGGTAATGCGGTACTCCGTTGCTTCGGAGCGATCAAAGAGCGCCGCTGTCTCGGTGTCGCCGTCCAGCCAATATTCCAGTTGGTCAACGGCGGGGTCAACGCTTATCTGTGCGTTGGCCTGGCTGAGCGTTTGCGCTTCGGCTTCAATCGTTCGAAAGGCCAGTACAGAAGTGTCCTGGTACTCGGAGGCGTCCGGCAAAAACGGTTCACCGGTGCTGATGCGGAGCGTAGGCATGGGCTGTACCAGGGGCACATTGACCGGGCCAGGTCCTTCTACCTGGGTTTCGGTGTAAATCAGATAGCTCATGGTCTGGTCGTAGCTGATCCAGGGGCCGCCACTCTGACTCCAGCCCGGGCAGTTGAAGAAGCCGACCTCAATACCCAAGCGATGTCCTTCATTCACCGCGTGAATCGTGGTGTCCCACCATTCGTCACTGAAGAGGGGAACCCGGCCATCGGTCAATGCGGGATTGATGTTGCCAATCAATACAGCCCCGATGCCGAAATCCAGCATCGCTTCCATATCTTTTGTGACGCCCTCTTTGGAGATGTCGTCATTGAGCCAGTAGTAATAACACCAAACCGTGTTGTCGTCACTGGGGATGACAAAGTCTTCCAGGAGGCGGCTATGGCCTTCCGCCGCGTGCGCCGCGCCGACGCCCATGGCCATGATTGTGAGGAACATGACGGGAAGCCACAAGCCCCGCAAACGATAAGACACCTTAGTGAAGTGCTTGCGTAAATTCATGATGGTACCTTCTTTGCTTGATGCTGAGGTATGGGTACAAGCGGGCGGGTCATACGGCGAATAACGCAAATTGTGTAGCGTTACTGCCGCCAGTAACTGTAGCAAAAAGGAGGTATGGTGATAAACTTTTTTACAGAATTTAGGCCATTTAATCCTGCGTAAGTTGCTCGTATTGGCAGGGATGGCGACTGGTGATCGCGTGGTGGTGTGGGAGTTACCGCTGCGTTTCCAGCACGATGACGAGGTCGCCTTCTTCCAGGCGTGGACCACCGATGATCATCTTGCGGTTCGGGGCGAGGAGTTGGCGGGATTGCAGTACAACGACGGGGTCCTTGTCGCGGTCACGAGGCTGCATTTCCATGCGAAGTTGCAGGCGCACCTGGCCGTTGTTCTCGTAGGCGAGGGGGGTGATGTACAGTGTGTAACGGTCATTGATGCGGAGGCGCGTTTCCGAGTCGATGGCCATGCGCTCACGTGTGAACTTGATGTTGCGGTAGGTGTCGTAGCGCAAGCTGGATACCGTGGAACGAATGTCCTCCAGGCCCCGATCAAAGTGGGGTTCCTCGCGGGACTCATCGGTGGCTTGTACTGCCCAGATGGATACCAGGGGGGGAGTCTCTTCCCGGGCGGCTTGCGCCGAGGCGCTTTCCACTATACACAGCACCATTCCGAAGAGGATGCAGCTCATTCCGGTTTCTACAATACGAAGCTTGCGGGGGGCAATTACCACAGATCTTCCTCGGAAACATTGATCCAAACGGTGGTAACTCCGTTGTCCAGGTCGAACCATTCCACCGTGGCGCCTTCGAGTTCCGTCGAGAGGGACTCGATTTCCGTGGCCTTGACTGGACCGGGTCCGGTGAACATGCTGAACGTGGCCAGCGCCATGATCAACGCGGCGGTGACCAGCGAGAGCATGGCCCAGAGGCTTTTGTGGCTTCTGGCTGGCGCTTCGTCCAGCCCGTCCTGAATACCCCGCATAAACGCCGGCATCTGTGCGTCCTGAATGGCCGGCGCCGCATCTCCGGTTGCCGTGACGAATTGCCGCACGGTTTCCAGCGACGCCAGGTAGTCCCGGCAATGGGCGCAGTTTTCCAGATGTGTCTGGGCCCCCTCCGGATCGGCGTATTCCCCATCGAAATAGGCGTCGATTCTTTTTTCCCAACGGCAGTGGGTCATGTCATGATTCCTTTACAATGCCCTTTTTCTTCAAGGCCTGTTGCAGTTTTTTGCGGGCATGATGCAGGCGGCTCATCACAGTCCCCATACTACACTGCATGACCTCAGCCATTTCCTGATAGGACATATCTTCAAATTCGCGCAAGATAAAAGCGGTCCGTTGCTTTACCGGTAATTCCGCTACCGCGCCATCAATCGCTTGTCCCAGTTCCGTCATCTCCAGGCGGCGCCCCGGGTCCGCCCCAACGCTTTCTGCATCCGCATTCAGTGCGTCATTAAACGGGACTATTTCAAGGCGCTTTTTCTTCAAAAAATCTTTAGCGTGGTTGGCGGCAATACGCAATAGCCACGTCTTGAATCCGGCCTCACCCCGGAAGCGCGACAGTGCGCGGTACGCTTTAATGAAGACTTCCTGGGAAAGGTCCCAAGCGTCTTCGCGGTTGCGCACAAAATGGTAGCTTAGCGCGAAGACATCATTTCGATAGTGACGCACCAGCGTTTCAAATGCGGCCATGTCTCCATCCAGGGCGGCCCGCACCCATGCCATATCTGCTTCCGCGGCGTGTTCATCCGTGGGTCTTTTCGGCGTATGCTTTAAATTCACAAGGCCCACATCATACCGCAAATTCCATACGACGTGCATCCGGTCCACAACACTTCTTAACAAACAGGACGCAGCTTTCGGAAAGTTATTCAAAATTGCTTTATTACCGGTCCGGGGTGCGTTCGGGATAGTTTTCCCAAGACGGCAAGGCCAACTTACGTGCTTTCCAGCGGTAGATGGCGGCCATGGGCACGCCGAACAAGCACAGACCACCCACGAAGCATATAATCATATACAGCGCCAGCACGGCCCCAAGCGCTTCTTGCCACACCAAAAACTGATGAGTTCCCACGAGCATGAACCCAAAGAATACCGCCATGCCGACGCCGTAAAAGCCGCCCATGGTCAGGACCAACACTGGAAAGGATTGAAAGAGTGGGGGATGCAACATCCAGCCACGTCGCCACAACAAAGCGTACAAAGGCGTGACCGCCCAGCGTACATCCTCGCCCCGTTGCGCGAGATCCTGCTTCAGGTAAGCGACTTTTTCTTCATGCATCATCTGAAGCTACCCATCATTGGGTTCTGACAGTTATGGTGTATCCCGCCTCAAGTGATATATCCCCGTGGCGCCGCCCTGCAAACGATCCTGCCAGGAGGTGACGCCGTTTTCGCTGTGTGCATCCATCTCGCCGGGGCTGGGCGCCACGCGCTGGACGGTTTGGACACTTTTTGGTACAGACAGATGAATCGCCGCTTCCGCATCGGCGGCCTCCATGTGTACAATCAGGTAGTCCCCGGCAACGCCCACCATCCCCGGCGTGTCCCGGAAGCGGTGTGCCCCGGCCAGATCGCTCAGCCGTTGCAGGGCGCTGACTGGCAGGCGTGGTGTGGCGGTATAGGCCATATAACCCTGTCCTTCCGCCCGGTAAGCCGCGTGTATGTCTCCGGTTTCAGCATAGCGGCTAAGGACCGCAAGCGCTTCGTCGGCGTCCACGTTAAACTGCGGATCCCAGGGGGTGTCGTCGATATTGTAAACCGTCTCTTCGCCTTCGACACGCAAATGTACCGGCGAAGACTCGGTCGCTTTACGTACTGGAAAACCGGTCAGTGAGGCGATGCGCTCGGGGTTTAACCGGGTTTCCTCGGCCATGCCCGCTGCATGCGTATACAGCACCACGCCCCCGGTTTGCGCAAAATTCGCCAGCCACGTAGCTTCGCTGTCCGTGAGTCGGTAGGCATTGGGCAGAATAATGAATTTGACGGACTCCGGCAGACGTTTCAGGTCCGATTGCAGGTAATAGCCCACCGGCGCGCCAAGACGGCTTAGCTCTGCCCGCCAATGGCTCAGGCTGTTGTTCAGCAGGGGATAGGTGTTCGCCTGGAGCGCGTGTACCGCATGCTCGTCCATGACAAAGGCTATTTCCGGGGTATATGGCGTATCCATCGCCCACATGGCGCGGATCATGTCCTGGAACAGCGGCGTCTCCGCCCAGA
>SKJD01000280.1 GCA_007116095.1 Candidatus Hydrogenedentota bacterium | reverse complement strand
TTAACGTGAACGTGGAAGACGTCTGGGTGGACATCCACAAGGGTTGGTACGTCCCCCTGGACGGCTGGCTCGAAGCGCCTAATGTGTTCATTCGCGAACAGGGTGACCCCACCGCGCCGGGTTATGAGCAATGGTGGGACCAGTTCAAGTACCAGGCAGTAAGCCGTGGCAAGGCCGCACCGGACGGATTAAACTACTGCATCACTTTCGATATGATCGAAACCGGCATTTATTACAACAAAGACATCTTTGAAGAAGTGGGGGTGGAGATTCCGGATACCTGGGAAGAGTTTATCGAGATCATGGGGAAAATCCGGGAAGCCAACTACATCCCGATGCTCATGGTAATGGATAACATCAATGACTGGGCGGTGGACCTTTTCTTTGACCAGCTCTACTTTGACATCCTGCCGGGCATCGATCTGTTGCAAGACCCTGTGCGTGAGCAATACCTGGAAGGCTACCTCGATGCCGAAGAGCTGACCTACCTCTTCCAGCGCAGAGGCTTCTTCGGTCACGACGACCCCCGCTACCGCGAACTGTGGCGCTTGCTGTACGAGTATCGCCAATACTGTAACCAGAACCTGGCCACCGTGGACATGGTGCGCGAGTTTGTGACCCAACAGGCATCCATGATTTGGATGGCCTCCCCCCTGACTTATCGGCTGCTCGCCGACCGCGATCTCGGCTTTGACTGGGGCGTCTTCTACATGCCGCCCATGACCGAAGCCACCTCCCCCTACACCACCGGTGTTGATATGTGCGTTATTGGCGGCTCCGCTACCCAGCTTGAGGTAACCAACCGCGCCTTCAGCGACACAGGCGACCCCAACACCTCCGAGCGCCTGCAACGAGTGATGGAATTCCTGCAATTCATGACCGTGCCGGAGAACTATGAACGCATCGTGAATGAATATGCCAGTTTCATTCCCAACATCCATGGCGTAGAAGCAAAAGAGTCCTTGCAGCCCTTCGTGGATATTCTGGAACGCCGCTACACCACCACCAAATGGACCTTCAGCTTCGACCTCAAGTTCTCGGAAATTCAGCGCCGCATGCTGGAGCTCTACCTGAACGACGGTATTGATCTGGACGAGTTCATGGAGTGGCAGGTGAGCAACCTGGATGCTGCGACACTGAACATGCTGCATCGCATGGATGTGGATATGGAAACCATGGACGAAGCATGGGATCGTCTGGCGCCCGTACGGGAAGGCATGGTTGACTTGCCGCCCCAAGCATTGGAGGAATAGTGTATGAGTGCTGATGCAAACGTCGAGCGCGGCTACTTTACACCTCGCTTTAAATTCAACCTGAGCTGTTACCTCATCCTGCTGCTGCCGGTAGGTATGTTGACCCTGTTCATCTATGTCCCGGTGATGTGGGCATTTACAGGCTCGTTGTTTGAGTTCGAAATCGGCGGCGATTCCCAGTTTGTCGGTTTCGCCAACTACTACGAATTTCTCTTTCTCGATCCGACCACCATTCCCTCGTTGATGAACATGCTGTTCATCACCTTCTTCATGGTCTGTGTGCGGCTCAGCTTCCCACTGGTAGTGGCGAAACTGATTTACTCGCTCACCAAGGAGAAGTACCGCTATGTGTACCGCATTGTTTTCTTGATTCCCATCGTGGTGCCAGGGGTGGCTGTGCAATTGATCTGGGCGGGAATGATCTACAACGATCGCGGGATGCTGAACGAATTCCTGCGCCTCTTCGACTTTACCGAGGTCGGCTTCCTGTTGGCCCTGGGCTTTACAGAAGAGTTTCTGCGCTCAATCAGCCCCAGTGGATGGACGATGGGCTGGCTCAGTGATCCACGTACAGCCCTTATAGCCGTGGTCTTTGTCGGTTTCCCCTTTGTGGGTGGCTTCGAAGTGTTGATTTATTATGCCGGACTCACCGGGATTCCGGAGAGTGTGAACGAAGCAGCCGAGCTGGAAGGCTGCACCGGCCTGAAGAAGTTCTTCCTCATTGATATCCCCATGGTAATGAGTCAATTGAAGCTCATCCTGATATTGACCATCATCATGAGTGTCCAAGGCTTTGAGAATCTCTTAATCCTGACCCGAGGTGGCCCCGGTTTCGAGACAACCGTGCCAGGGCTCTGGATGTACTTCAATGCCTTCAGTTTCCAACGCATGGGTTACGCCTGCGCTATTGGTGTCTGCCTGTTTATCCTGATATTTACGTTGACGTTCTTGAATTTCCGCTACTTCAAGTCAACGGAAGAGTTGGAGGGGAAAAGATGAGAAAGAATCGGGTCCGTGAAATCATCCTGCACGTCATCATTTTGACGTTTACGTTTATGATCTTGGTGCCGTTCTTCTTTGCCCTGAACAATTCTTTCCGGAGCAACAGCGAGATGTACCGATCCTTTTTCGGCTTTCCAGCCGAAATTAGCAGCGCCGTCAGCATGGGCTGGGCGGTGCTTGGCGGTTCCGAAGAACAGTATGTAGTTTATGACTGGGACCAAGAGTCGGAAGAGCGGGTGGTAGGCGCCCGGGAGGCACTGCATCAGCATTTCATGAACTTCACCCGGGGCTACCGACTGGCTTGGGACACACTCCGGGAGTACATGATCAATACTCTGATCGTGGTTTCGGCGACTGCGACGGGGGTGGTCCTGATGGGCTCGGTTACCGCCTATATTCTGTCCCGATACCGATTCCCCGGATCACGCTTCTTCTACTACATGATCATCAGCACGATGATGTTCCCGGCGGTGTTGACGCTGGTGCCCTCCTTCATGCTGGTGCGGGAGCTCGGTCTACTGAATTCATACTGGGCCATGCTCTTCCCGTACATTGCTGGGGGTCAGGTCTTTGCAATGTTCATCTTCAAAGGCTTCTTTGACGGTCTGCCGGAAGAGCTCTTCGAGTCCGCCCGTATCGACGGCGCCGGGCACGTGCAGCTCTATGTAAATATCGTCGTACCGCTTTCAAAGCCAATCATTTCGGTGGTGCTCATCATGAACGTGTTCGCCACCTGGAACAATTTCCTGTGGCCGTTTGTGGTGAACACCGAGGGTGAGTACCACGTACTCGCATCGGGACTTTACGTGATGGCGACCTCCCACTTTGCCCAGAACTTCAGCACCTTGTTCGCCTCGTATATGGTGTCCAGTATCCCCCTGCTGATCTTGTTCACCTACGCGACCAAGCCCTTCATTCAGGGGGTGACGTCCGGCGCATTCAAGGCATAAGCGCGCCAAGATACACAACAAAATCAGACCGAGGTTTGGACAATGCACATGACGAAGACATGCATGTTAGGCTTCCTGATACTCGGCGTTCTTGGTGGCGGTCCCGGATTCGTTCCGGGGCCGCCAGGCCTTATACCGAATACGGCCCAGGCCCAGAAACCGGAAGAAACGCCAGCCCCAGAGGAATCCCCCCCACCCATGATCAGCGCGGAACAAATAAAGGCCTGGTCCGCAGAGTTCCGGGACTGGCATTACTACCCGGAATTTGTGCTGCCGCCTTCACCCGACGATGGACTTGATTTTGTTTCCATTGACTGCCCCCTGGTCTTCGAGCATGAAGGCGAATGGCGGATGTTCTATACGGGTTTCGATGGCAATGGCTACCAGACCGCCCTGGCGGTCAGCGACGACCTCGTCCATTGGGAGCCCCGGAAACTGGTCATGAGCTACGGCAAGGAAGGGGCCTACGATCACGGCGGGGTCACCTTTGGCGGCCTGCTCTTTGAGGACTACCATCCCAAAGCGCCACGCACCCTCAAGCGCTGGGAAGGCAAGTATTGGGCGCTCTACGGTTGTTATCCCAGGCAGGGCGGCTATGAACTGCGCCCGGGCGCCGAAGGTCTGGCCTGGAGCGAGGATGGCAACACCTGGCATCGCCATTCCGAAGACACGCCAATTCTCTCCATCGAAGGCGCCGAAGCATGGGAAGAAGATTGCATCTACCAACCCTGGCTCATCGAACGCGACGGCATTTTTTGGAATTTTTACAATGCGGCCCAGGGCAGTATCGAGCAGAGCGGCATCGCATTTTCGCAGGACCTGGTGGAATGGGAGCGCTATGCAGAGAATCCCGTGCTGCGTAATGGCCCGCCCGGAAGCTACGACGAACAATTCTGCGCCGATCCCAAGGTATTTCATGACGGCGAAAAGTGGACCGCCATTTACTTCGGCGTGGGCCGGGGCGGAGCCCATATCATGATCGCCTTTTCGCGGGATGGCTTGAACTGGGTGAAGGACCCCGAACCCCTGTACAAGGCTGGCGGTCATCCCGGCGGACTCGACGCCACCTACGCCCATAAAATCTCGCTGATTTATCAACCGGACAACGAGACTTTCTACATGTACTACTGCGCCGTGGGCGATCAGGGGCGCGGTATTGGTCTCCTGACCAGCAAGCCCATCGAAACGCCGGAAGTGGACGACGCGTTGCCCGATGGCGAAGCTGTACCCGACGAGGACCATGAGGAAAACGGAGACTCGTCGTCAACCATGGTGGCGGGCGGGAGCGAATAAGACCGTAACGCACCCGTCCGAAATCTATGACGCAACGACGTCGTGGCGCAACTCCGCGTTCATGTATCAGGGTTTTTGTCCCTGTGGCTTTGGATTCGCACATACGGCAATTTCGAATTACGCTCCAAAGGAAGAAGCACCCAATGTATACCCACTCACAGAAACGCAATATCCTTGCGGCGGCAACGCTTTTCGGCCTGTTCGCCACATTGCTTAACGTTTCCGGCTGCCAGAACCGCAATCTACTTGCCGAGGAAGCCAAGGAAGCGGCGGGACTCCGCCCGATTCAGGACGACAGCGAATGGGAGCGTCCCGGCACGACACTGCTCACCAATTTCTACAACATGTACAATCCCAATGTCATCCGTGTCCCGGACCCCGACTACCCCTTCCGAATGTATTTCTTCGGGTGGGCCACGGAAATATGCAATCCGGGCTATTCCGGCTGTGACGCCATTTACCTGGCGCGATCAAAGGACCTGCTGGACTGGGAAGTATGGTCCGGGAAGGGCGCCTGGGATGCAACGATGGCCCCAGAAACCTGGACGCCGGTGCTCGCCGCGGATGATACGCCCTACGACCACTGGCACAACGGCGATCCGGCGGTGGTGCTGCGCGACGGCACGTACTACATGGCCTACAGCGCCACCAGCAATCTGTTCCCCGAGGAGGACGATCGTC
>SKJD01000363.1 GCA_007116095.1 Candidatus Hydrogenedentota bacterium | reverse complement strand
CTTCGCTCCAAAATCCCAAAGTGCTCCGACGCGGCCAAATCGGAAAATTCCAACGCCAGCATCCCCTCCAGCTCGGCTTCGAGTCGGGCCTCCAGTACCTCGGATAAATTGGCGGTATCTCCCCGCCAGTCCACCGGGCGATGCTGGTAATACTGCAAGAGCAACATGCCCATGATCAGGAGCACAAAGACCAGCCCGGAAAAGCCCGCAAGCATAAATAGCCACGTCTTGAGCTGATCCTGATTTGCAGGTTTGCGGGAATGTGGTTTAACCGGGGTCGATGTACCGGAACCGGGCTCTTGCGATCGATTGTCTAACGCCATGAATCTTTACAAAGTCCTTCTTCCAGTAAACCCAAACCCGGCCGCGGCGGCGCGCATTACGCCAGTGGCTACCGACTAATGTACCACAAGTTTGCATATTGGGCGACCAAGAGCCGGTCCAGGCGCAGTTGGCACAGTATACGCATCAGAAATCCACCCATTCCACTGCGAGTAACGGCATTTGCAGGAAATGACGGCTGACCCGCTGGAAACTCTCCGGGGCGTCGCTCACCAGAAAACGATGGAGGGGCATGACGCCGGGCGCTGCCGATAGCCGCATCTCCGTTACGCATTGCGCGACTGTAACAGCGGTCTCCTCGGCGCTGTCCACAAGCGTAACTTTCGGGCCCAGCGTTTCCTGAATGGTGTCCTTGAGCAGTGGGTAATGGGTGCACCCCAAGACCAGGGTGTCAATGCCTTCCGCCAGCAGACCTTGCAGGTAGGCGTCGGCTACTTTCCGAGGCACCTCGCCATGCGTCCAGCCCTCCTCGGCCAATGGCACAAAGAGCGGGCAGGCCTGGGCGTGGACAACCACTTCCGGTTCAATGCGCTGCAAGGCCTCGGTATAGGCGCCGCTGTTAATGGCTCCCACGGTCCCGATAACGCCGATACGTCGGTTGCGGCTGCGCGCCAGGGCTGCGCGCGCCCCCGGCTCCACCACGCCAATGACAGGCACTTCCAGGCTGTCCTGCAACGCTTCCAACGCAAAGGCGGAGGCGGTGTTACAGGCAACCACCAGGAGCTTGATGTCCTGAGCCAGCAGCAGCCGGGCGCAGGCCTGGGCGTAGCGGATGACCGTGTTGCGGGATTTGCTGCCGTAGGGCACCCGTGCGGTGTCGCCAAGGTAGATGAGGGATTCCTCGGGTAGCCGCGTGGCTATCTGCCGGAAAACCGTCAATCCACCAACGCCTGAATCGAATATCCCGATGGGACGATGATCAGCCATGCAGCATACGCGCCGGAGCGGTCAATGCGGATTCCAGCCAACGGTTGTCCGGGGGCAGGGGGTCGCTGAGGTCCACATGCATGGGATAGGTTTCGGGGCGCACGCCCTCCACCAGGATGCGCACCTGACGAATCTGCGTATCGCGGCTGCTCTGCAAGGCGCCCTGGGTCAGGGTGTTGACGATACCATAGACCAGCAGACTTTCCTGGCTGAGGCTGGTGAACAGTGCATTTTCCGTCAACAATTCGCGGGAGAGATCAACCACCAACTCGCCATTGTCCAGCAGGTACAGGGCGCGTACACGCACCGTGTCCGGAAGAATCGGCGCATGTTGATCCGAAGCGGGTCCTGCGATCAGTGCTTCCAGGGCAATACGGCAGTTCTCAACGATCGACTCGGTATAGGGCAAGGAAATGGGCTGTGGGCGCAGGCGGACGCCTTCGGGATTGGAAAAATACAGGAGAATCTCCCGTTCCCCCATTGGCGTGGCCGGGCGGCGCGCTTCATTGGCGGGCGCGCTGCCAGCGGGTGTTTGCGCAGCGCCTAAGTTTTCCTCCACATTGGCCCGCAGCGTCGCCAGTGGTTCATCGCCGTCTTGAATGATCGTATAGATCAGCAAGGACACCGTGAAGAGCAGGATCAGCGTAAAAAGACCCCACAAGGCCAACATAAACTGACGCATAATATAACGCCGTACCGGCTTCATGAAACGGTTACTCCCGTGTAATTTGTTATAAGAATAAAGACGTCGCGCTGTAATGGCGGCGAAAGTCTGCCTGGGGCGCCCACTTCGGCCTGGATTCAGCCCCGACTTTCCGCCTCTGCCACCAGTTGTTGAATACCGGCGGCGAGGGCCTGGGCGACTTGCTCTTGATAGCTCTCGGAGGCCAGCCGGGTCGCATCTTGCGGGTTACTCAATACGCCGGCTTCCACAAAGACGCCCGGAATGGCCAACTCACGCAATACCCGCAATGGCACGCCCTGAACGCCACGTGTCGCCAAGCCGGTTTCACCCAAACGCGCTTGCATCGCCTCGGCCATTTGTCGACTTTGACCCTGTACATCGCCCTGCAGGGGATTAATCTCCTCCGCGGCATCGGGACGGGACGGGGCGCTGTGATAGAAAAACGCAACCCCACGGGCTGCCGGCGCCGGGCTCGCCCCAGCCTGGATACTGATGAACAAATCCGCTTCATGGCTGCGCACGGCATTTACCCGGGCCCGCAATGACATCTCGCTGTCTTCGCTGCGCGTCTGGTAAATGCTCAGTCCGGTATTTTCCTTCAGGATACGGGCCAGACGGTTGGCGATTCCCAGGGTAATCTCTTTTTCTGGCGGCACACCGTCGGTGGCGAAGCCAAGATCGCTGCCCCCGTGCCCGGCGTCAATGACGATAGTTCGGGGTACTGCGCGCAATACGGATGACGACTGCGTCTGGGCCGGTTGCGTCTGGGCCGGTTGCGTCTGGGCCGGCGGGGTCTGCGGTGTTGGTGTTGGCTGGGGTTGTGGTTTCGGCGCAGGTTCCGGCGCAGGCGCAGGTTCTGTCTCGGGCTCCGGAGAAATCGGCTCAAGTTCCGCCACTTCCGTTTGCGCCGGCGTCGGGTCCAAGCTCGCCAGAAGGTCCAGCTCCTCTTCCGTCCATTGCGCAGTGGGCGATTCCGGCGCTGCCTCCTGTGGCGCAGCAGGTTGTGGCAACGTTTCCTCGACACTTGCTTCCCTTTCCGGGGCAGCGGATGCGGCGCCCGTTTGGAAGGAGAAGATATTGCCCAGCAAGGCGGGGACATCGGAAGCGGCGATGAAGACATCGCCCTGTCGGGAAATCACAGGGTGGTTCAGATAGATCGAGCTGCGGTTGGGACTGCTCACCCGGGTATTGTTGATGCCGATTACAGCAAAGGTGTTTCGTATCTCCATCTGCACCTGCGCCGTCCCGACATAGGCCGTCCCGCCCAGTCGCGAACTCAGCATCGGCAACGAGACATAGGGCACGCCATCAATCGCCTGCGTCTGCAACTGAACCTGGCGGGTTTCACCGTCAACCTGTACGTTGAACGTCACCGCTGCCCGGGCGTCTTGCGCGCCAATTACCAAAAGCAACAGGCCGAACAAAGCGCAGCACACAGCCACGCCGCCACGTCGTAGCGGCAGAGCGTTTCTTTTCGTACTCGTCAGCAATAAAGTCACAATAGACCAACGATCCCAAGGTTGATTGTGTATACACAGTCCGGCTCGGACCGTATAATCCAGGGGGACGCCCCAAGGTTCCACACTGTATAAGCGTTACCTTCATAGACACGACAGAATGATCATCGCATGATGCAGGCGCCATGCCGCACGGGGCGCTATGACGCCCTTGGGAATCGTAGCAGAGGACCCTGTATTGATGCAATGATCGAACGCCACCTAAACACAAATACTGCGCATAATGCTGCGGCGCGAGGCCGAAATTCAGGTGCGTCCTGAGCCGCACCGCAGCAGATACCTCAACAATGGTTAGTCGTTCTATTCTTCCGCTTTAATCAGATACAAACGGTCCAGGTAGACCTGCTCGGCCCCACCGGCCGGCGCCAGCCAGAAGTACATCCCCGCGGCGAGTTCCTGGACGCCCAGGTCCACGGTTGTAAATGTTTCATCGGCAATCTGATCCAGCATCACCGGGAACTGCATCACCGAAGCACCATCACGGGTGTCATAAATGCCGACATGGAGCGCTGGCTGATCGCCCGTATCGTCGGGAATGCCTTCCGCACGCAAATCCACATAGCAATGCACCGGGCCCATGTCGGCCAAGTCCTGACCGATGACATACTGCAGGGCCCACTCATTATGGTCTCCGGGCATCCGGGCCGATTTCCCGTCGGAAGCCACCGGGTCATCCTCCTGAAAAACCAGTCTCCCGGGTCCATGCTGTGAAAAGAGGGCGTCCGAGATGACATACCAGTCCTCTGCGGGCAATCCCTGCGCGGCCTGAGGCGGTTCACCCGGTTCCCGGAAGCGGGCCAGCAATTGCGGCGCATAGTGTTCAAAAGACATCCGTTCGCGATATTGAGGGTTGTTGAAGCGCTGCGCATTGGCCACAAAGGCCTCCGCGGCCGCAATCGGGTCGTCCGGACCCAGGAAGGGCTTATCCGCCAGCCGCGCTTCCCGCTCCAGGGCGTGGTAACGCAGCAACCAGACATGGTCCAGCGACATCCGCGCCTTGATCACACGGTCCGTCAAGTCCGAATAATCCGCCACGGCCTCCAGCGCCTGATCCATCAGCTCGGTCGCCCGGTTCATGTCGTTTAACGTGAGCCAGTCGTCGGTGTGGTGCATGAAACAGCCCAGGAAGGAATCATCCCGGCGCACAGCTTCGTGCATGACGTCCATGTATGCGCGTAAAGGCGCGGCGGCCGGGCCGTAGTAGCCGGTGAGAAATTCCCGATACAGGGCTTCCAGGTCACGACTCGGGTCCCACATCAACTTCGCCAGCACCCAGGCGCGCATGGCGACAAAGTCCCCCACCGTGGAGCCGCCATCACCCTGCTCGAAGAGCCCACGGACATTGTGGTCCACGAAAAAGTGTACGTTGTCCGCCAGCACGAACCAGTTGGGGTGCGGCATGATGTAGCTGGGGAAATTCGCCACATAATCCCAGACAAAGAGCTGGGGGCTGATGTCCCGCCAGGCTTCCATGTCGCGCCGGAAATCGGCGTTTACCTCGGCGGTCAGGGGTTCGGCGAAGGAGCACTCAATGGAGCACAGCCGCACCAGCACATTGTGACGCGGTTTCACGTGCTTTGGCGCTTCACGGGTGTATTGGTAGGCCAAAGTCTCCACGAGGGTGTCCGGGAATTCCTGCTCGATATCCTCGGCCACGGCATTCACAAAGTGCAGCAACGGCCCGGAGGGCGTTCCCTCAATCTCCTCCACCGCCAGACAGTCCGCACATT
>SKJD01000474.1 GCA_007116095.1 Candidatus Hydrogenedentota bacterium | reverse complement strand
AGATGCCGACAGCGCTGGTACATCAGCCCGGTCTCCGCCTCGGTCTGGTTTCGGTTGACCACCTGCTGCACTTTCGGGTCGAGGTCTTGCACGCCCATGCTGATGCGGTTGAAGCCGAGAGCGCGCAAAGCCGCGAGTTGATCGTCCGAGGTAACCCGCGGGTCCACTTCCAGGGCAATTTCCGCGTCGGGGGCAAACTCAAAATGCTTCCGCAGCACCTGATAGAGCCGTTGTATCTGTGGCACGGTCAGGTAGGTCGGCGTGCCCCCGCCCCAGTGGAGCTGCTTCACCAGCCGGCGCTCGCCCAAAGCCTCGGCGCCCATCGCGATTTCCTGCTCCAGGTAGTCCAGGTATTTCTCCGAGACATCTTGCCGCTTGGAAATCACAACGTTACAACCGCAAAAGAGGCAGCGTTCCCAGCAGAATGGGAGGTGTACGTAGATCGAGAGGGGCGTGTCCACTTGCTTGGCGGCGCGGGCCAGGGCTGCGCGGTATTCCGTCTCCGGGAACTCCTTCCGCCACTCCGGCGCCGTGGGATAACTCGTGTAGCGCGGACCGGGTTTGTCGTGCTTGCGAAGCAGGTCTTCGGAAATGTCGATATCCTTGGGTGTCTCGGGGGATCGGGAAGTCGGGTCCATCACTATAGCGGTGTCCTTGCAGGGTGTGCCAGCCTACACTTCAGCCTCGGCTTTGACTTGGCGGTTACTTGCAGTTGGTATATTTTACACCATGCTCCGGACCCAATGGAACAACGCGACGCCGGGATTACCGCAGCGGGCTCCGGCCCAGGATGGCGTGGGACAGGGTGGCGTCGTCGGAGAATTCCAGGCCGCTGCCCATGGGCACGCCGTGGGCAATGCGGGTGACCTGGATATCGCGGCCAGCGATGATGCGGGAGAGATAGAGCGCGGTCGCCTCCCCTTCCGCCGTGGCGTTGGTCGCCACGATAACCTCGCGGACGGCTTCGTCGTCCAGGCGTTGCAGGAGACGATCCAGCCGCAGCTCGGAGGGTCCGATGCCTTCAATGGGATTCAGGGCGCCGTGCAGGACATGGTAGAGCCCGCGGTAGCTGCCGCCTTTTTCGATGGCCATGGCCCCCGTCGGTCGTTCCACCACGCAGATGACGCTGTGGTCGCGGCGCTCATTGCGGCAGATGGCGCAGGGGTTAACGTCCGTGAGGTTGCAGCAGAGGTCACAGGTGACAATGCCCGCCCGAGCCTCCAGGACGGCTTCGCTCAATTGGCGGGCGTCCTCCTCGGGTGCGCTGAGCAGGTGCAGGGCATAGCGCTCCGCAGAGCGCTTGCCGACGCCGGGCAGGCGGCGAAAGGCTTCCACCAGTTTTTCAACGGCTGGGGCGTCAAAGATCATCTGTACAACTCAGGAAGGGGTTTCGGTCGTGATAAGGTCGCCATTCTCAATGGCTTCCCGCAACGATTCCCAGTCCCGGTAGAGGGCCTCCCGGCTGAGGATATCCAGGCGGTCCGGGAACATGACGCCGTCAAGGTGGTCGTACTCATGCTGCATGATGCGGGCGAGAAAGCCTTCGGCATCCATGGCAATCGGATCGCCCAGCGGGGTGCGGGCCTCGATGTGCAGGCTGGTGGCGCGGGGCACCTGGCCGTAGATTTTCGGCATGCTCAGGCAGCCCTCTTCCCCATTTTCCCGGCCATCCAGGTCCGATAAGGTCGGGTTCACAAAGCACTGCGGCTCGCCCTCGGGTTCACAGAGCACGAAAATGCGCTTTGACAGACCAATCTGCGGGCCGGCCAGGCCGACCCCGTCGTTCTCGAACATGGTCGCGATCATGTTCTCCGCCAGCTTCTCCAGCTTCGGCCCGAACTCGGTGTCATCAAAGGGCTTGGCTTTGTCGCGCAAGGGCGTATCGGGATATAACACAATGTCGTAAATGGTCATGATCCAAAAATTCTCCTGAGCCTAGCATAGCACAATTTGGGCTTCGGGCGCGACCAGCGGAATACTTTTGGGCGACCAAATCCACCGGGCTCACAGCGTCCACCCCCTCTGGCATGCAGCAAAATTACGGTGAGGTGTCGGGAAAGGCGACCGTGACTTCCCGGCCTATGGCGCTGTGGATTTCCAGCGGGGCGCCGTCGTAGCGGGGTTCGGTGATGGCCTCCACCAGGTAGCGCAGGGGGCCGTGGTAGGAGACGTATAGGCGGGCGAGGGGCCGGGAATAGAAGACACGCTCCACCTCCTCGACTCCAGGCAAACGCCGCAGAACCTCGGCCACCTGGTCCACGCGGGTTTCTTCGCCCGGGCGCCGGATATGGATCAGCACCTTATCCTGTTCCTGTACCCCGAGCATGGCGATGATGGCGGCGGTCTGGAGACTGTCCACCAGCTTGGCGCAGGCGTCTTCCACCGCCTGCACGCCCACGCTCATCGGATCGACGCCATGGACGATGGCGTTGCTCTGCACCTCCTCCATGACCTTGCCGTCGAAGCTACGGTAAACCCGGGCCTGGACCACCGCCTCGTGTCGCTGGAGCTGGTCCGTGCGCTCCGGGTTGTCCGGCTGGGCCACGGCTGTGCCCACGATCACCACGTCCGCCAGGTTCTCCCGCGCAAAAACGGCGCCGGCTTCGAGGTCGCCGTTGACCAGCGCGATGAGGTCCGCCTGACTGTATACATCGTCGATGCTGTCCACCCCCGATACCGGCAAATCACTCTCTTCAAAGGCCTCGCGGAGCGTTGTCTCGGCCACACCAAAGTCGGGTACGGCGACGATGCGGTCCGGCCCGATGCGTTCGCCCATGATGATGAGAATATCCGGCAGCTCGGGCAGGCGTGGCAACATCACCCGGGCAAGGTCGCGGAAGAGCGGCTGCTCCAGGATGTGCACGTCCACCTCGACGCGGGTGCCGTTTTCGTCCTGGTCGTGGCGCAGCAAATCAAAGCGCTGGATATACACTTCATGGTTGCGCAGCATGTCTTCCAGCATGTAGCTTTCGGCTTGCGGTAGGTAGTTGGCCAGCACATCCAACACCGCTTCCCGGCAGGCCTCGGCGATTGCCTGCCGCCGCGCGGCGAAGCCCGTCGCATCGTGGTAGCCCATCGTCCTGACGACAAAGGTGGGCGGACCTTCGGCCGCTGCTTGGCAAGGGAGCGGAAGCAGCAGCAGGGCAACCAGTGCAAGACAGCAAAAAAGCGCCGACGGCATCCGGCGGGATGGTCGGCGCTGATGGTATGTCAATCCAAACGGCAACATGAACGGTACGGGAAACCCCTATAATATCAATGCCCGGGAAGCACGGGCCGATTATTTCTTCCTACGGGAGCTTAAGTTTGCGATGTTTAGTTCTGCATTCGGGCAATAAGGATCAGCCGGACCAGTTGCAGGATTGCGGCCGTGGCGGCGGCGACATAGGTCATCGCTGCGGCGTCCAGCACTTTTTTCGCTCCGTGCAGCTCATCCTGGGTCATGATGCGACCATCGTTCAGGGCGAGCATGGCGCGCTTGCTGGCGTTGAACTCCACCGGCAACGTGATGACCGTGAAGGCCACCGACGCGGCGAAGAGATAGATACCGACCGTAAGTAGCCAGGGTACCGCGCTGATAAAGATACCGGCCAGAATCAACGGGAAGGCCAGCATCGAGCCGAAACGTGACACGGGGTAGATGGCGCTCCGCACATGCATCGGCGCATAGCCGTGGGCATGCTGGATGACATGGCCGACTTCGTGCGCGGCGATGCCCAACGCGGCAATGCTGTTGCCATGGTAGACCGCCTCTGAAAGGCGCACCACCTTGGCCCCGGGATCGTAGTGGTCCGTCATTTCGCCGGGCGTAATCTCTATTTCCACATCCGTAATGCCTTCTTCCGCCATCATCCGTCGGGCGATCTGGGAGCCGGTAATCCCCGAGCGTACGCCCATCTGTGAATACTTACTGTATGCCCATTTCACTTTGCCTTGCGCCCAAAAACTGATTACGATGGACAATCCCAACAGCATCAGGCTCAACGGGTCAAAGGTCATTATCATAATTCGTTCTCGCTCCTGTCAGCGGCGGCAGGGTGCATCCTGCACACGCCATTTAATATCGCTCCATCATCCATCATCAGGGCGCTCGCATGCACGTCTCCCTCCACCACCGCTGTGGCTGCGAGGTACAAGCGCCCTGTTGTGCTCACATTACCATACACCTTGCCGGCCAGATTTATTCGCTTGCCTGCGCGGACATCGGCATGCAGGCTTCCGGAAGCTTCGAGGTCAAGTTCTTCCGTACATTCCACCTGGCCCTCCACCTGGCCGGCGATCCGACATGCGGTCGCCCTCACATCCCCGGCAATACGCCCGGAGTTACTCAGATAGAGCCGTCCTTCCACCGCCAGATTGCCGTCAATATGCCCGGCGACCTCGGTATCCGAACTGCCCATGAGATGTCCCGCTATGGTAACGTCCACGGGTATGACCAGTCTGACATGCTTTGCGTTGCGTGGCCGCTGAATCGCCAGTTGCCGGTCGTCCGGCAATCCGCTGGCGGAAGCATCAAACCCCGGCAACGCGCCATCCGCCCGCGCCGCCCCGCGACGCTCTTCGAGCAGGGCATTAAACCAATCGTTCAGGCGCTGCCACCAGCCCGGTTGCGGCGGTGTCTCCTTCGCAGCCGCCGACTGTGGTGACGTAGAATTGGGGGGCGCAGCGGTAACCGTGCTCCGGGAGGGCGCATCTTCGGCTGCAGGAGCCGGGTTATCAGGTGTTTTGTTCGTGTCTTTGGACATGGTTGCGTGTATCCCGCAATGCAGCTTCGGCAAATCTACCGCTCCCCGCACAGCGCCACGCGACAACGACGCCGGCCCAACGGGAAGCCCCCGGCAACACGTTCCTGTACATGCCGGGGAACGCTTGAGTATAGCATATTTTGCCCTCGGGAGTACGTCTCGGAAGGATATTGTGCAATATAACGGACCTGAAAAACAGGATGTAGGTAGCAGACGCCACTACCCGGAACCCGCCATACATTATTGCCAAGCGCCAAGGCGATGATGCGTCACGCACTCGCAAGGCTATGTTCTGACGTCACATTTCAGCTGACAGTGTCGCATGTTTATGCTGGTGTTACGATGGAGTTATATTTGATCTGATTTTCGAGTTTATGGCATAATCAGGCAATGTGAAATGGCGAATAGGGCATGATGCGGGCTTCACTGGCTTTCCAGCACACACCGCATCCGGGCGCCGGGCCAATCTCT
>SKJD01000144.1 GCA_007116095.1 Candidatus Hydrogenedentota bacterium | reverse complement strand
CTGATTTTTCTTCGTGCTTAGGAACGAAGACGCAAAGTGAACTTTGCTACTCCACATAACGAATCTACTTAATCGGTAATATCAGAACTGCACCCAAAATTTTTGTATATTTTCGCGTTTTTCGCGGTTTAGGACAAGGCGTCTAAGTAGTACATATACGTGTACTTTGCGTTGCCATTCCGGCATCCCCACTGGCTAATTTTATGCAATTTTTGCTATTGTATACCCTGCGAAAGAGGATGCCGTTGCTTCGGGGGAAGTGGAAGCGTCGTTATTTTTCGCGCTGGCCTTGACCGCTATGCCCCCGCGATAAACCCCCATGCCAGAGAGGTCCCTTTTGGCTGTTTCCAAGACCCAAACCATCATTGTAGCAGAAGACAATCGCCAGGCGGCCCTGGAGATGATAGCGGCTTCATTGGCCTTTGCCACCATGGGCTGTATCGCCCATGCCTTTCGTGATCAGGTCACCTGGTCCATGGTTGCGTTCATCCGAATCGTCGTTACCGCGATCATGTCGCTGTTAATGCTGCATTTTCGGCGCGCGCCCTTTCTGGTTGTGGGAACCCCGGCATTGTGGTGGCGCAGCATTTTCGGCTCTGTAGGTATCCTCTGCGGCTTTTATGCCCTGTCGCAATTGCCGATTACAGACGTGGTGACGATCATGTCCACCACGCCGATCTGGGTCACCATCATGCTTGCCGTCGTATTCCGGCAACGAATTCCCGTGGCCACCTGGGGCTATGCCCTGCTCGCCCTGGCCGGGGTCTATATCATGCAGCGACCCAGCTTCGACGCTGACTCCCTCCCGATTGGTATTGCGCTCTTCGGGGCTTTTGTCGTCGCAACGGTAAAGATCAGTCTGGGCTATTGCCGCAACCTGCCGCCGGTTTCGATTGTCACGCACTACGCCATCTGCGCCTCTATCGTGAGCCTTTTCGTGACCTTCGTCGTACGCGACGGGGTGATCGTGCTGAACCCGGAGATGTCACCCTGGTTTTGGCTTTGGCTTGTGCCGATGGGGCTCGCGGGCACCGTTGGCCAGTTGTTTATGACCGGGGCGTACGGCAAGGGAAAAACCAATACTGTTGCGTTGGTGGGCATCAGCCAGATCGCATTCGCCGCCATATACGACGCTGTGCTCTGGCAACGCTACTTCGATCTGCCCAAGCTGATTGGCGTCGTCATGATTACCGTGGCCATCGCCGCCACTATCAGCGCCCGCGACAAGACGCCCCTGCCGAAAACGGACCGCGATGAGGCAATGCCCTGATCCGCCGCTTTTGTCCGGAATTTGATTTTTCCCGTGCAATCCTCCATCATTACTATTGTGCCCACGGCAATGCGACATTTCGGGGGATTTGTCGCGACGGCTCCTTGGGCGTAGTCGAAATAGGGGGAAAGCATGTCCAAGCTCAGCTTCAAGGAAATCAATCTTCGTATCTTTCAGGGGGAGCCTTATCCGGGCGTGCTGTTCCAGCCCCGGGTCGAACCCTGGTATGACCTGCACCACCAACAAAAGACCCTGCCTCGAGAATATGTCGCCAGCGGGGTGCGGGGTTTCTACCAGCAGTTGGGACTGTCCATGCGGTACATGCACTATTTTACCGGCATGCCCAGCCCGGTGGAAGCGGCGTATGCGCCGGAGGTGAAGCTACGCCAGGTCGAATCGGATGCCGGCTGGACCCACGTCGTTGAGACGCCCTTTGGGGACATGGAGACGGACTATCGCATTGCCGAAGGCGGTTGCCGGATATCCGGTTTCCCAATGAAGACAATAGACGATATTCCCAAGGTGAAGTGGCTTTACGAGCACATGAGCTACCAGTTTAACTTCGATGCTTTTGTGAAAGGCCGTGAATTCCTCGGCGACCTGGGGGAAGCCCAATTCTGGGTGCCCCGGAGTCCTTACCAGGCGCTTTGTCTGGATTTGATGGCCTTCGACGATTTCGTAGAGCTGGCCATGCTCTACCCAAAACAACTGACAGAACTCTGCCAGGTAATTGATGCAAGTTATGACTCGCTCTATGAAGCGCTATGCGATTGTCCTGATCTGCGTATCATCAATTTTGGTGAAAACGTGGACGGGCGTTTGCTCACTCCCGCTCTCTTCGAGTCGTATCACCTGCCCTTTTATGAAAAGCGTTCGCAGCAACTGCGGGACCGTGGCGTCTTCACGACCGTGCATTTCGATGGGAGTCTGCACAATCTGCTGCCCTATCTGAAGGATTTGCCTTTTGACGGCTACGAGGCGCTGACCCCCAAACCCCAGGGCGATGTTTCGTTGGAAGAGATCAAGGAGCATATTGGAGACCAGGTATTACTTGACCTGATTCCTGCTGTGTTGTGCATGGCGCCCTTTACTGAAGATGAGGTGATGGACTGTGTTAAAAAGATCATCGACCTTTTTTATCCCCGGCTGATTTTGGGCATTTCCGACGAACTGCCCATGGCCGCTGGCGCGGAAGCAATTCCCCTGCTGCAAAATCTGGCCGCTTACTGCCAAGGCGCTCGGTAATTGGGCATGAAATAGCAACGGGATTGCCCGCATGTCGCGTGGGCAATCCCGTGTTAGGTCGTTTTGAGGTGGTTGCAGGGATATTCGCTGGAATCAGTCGCTGTCAAGTGATGGTGGGCCTTCGCCTTCGCCGCGACTATCCCGCCCCCGGTTGAAGGGTGGGCCTGGTGACCGTGAACCGTCCTCTGAGTCGCGTTGTACATGCACCTGACGCAAAATCCGCCGCATTCCCTCTTCAAAATCAGCGAGAAAGACATACAGACGGGCCCGTTGCATCCTATCCAGTTCTAGCCCCGGCTCTAGTATCAAATCCTGGCGGTGATTGCTGAGCGCTTTGTCCAACCTAAGCAATGTCTCCAGGACTTCCACGCTTGCCGCCTCATCTTCCGCCTCCAGGGCTTCACGCAATGCGTTGATGTTTTGTTGGCGCTCCCGGAAAAGTCGCATCGACTCTTCGCGGTGCTCTTTGAAGCGCCGCATCAACAAAAGACTTTCCTCGTCGTCCAGGTCCAAAGCCTTGCTCAGCCGCGCCATCATGACATCTTCGACATATTCACGTGCGCGTAGTTCCTCCGGCATGGGCCGCCGTCTTTCACGATCACCGCCTTCCTCATCTTCACCTCGGGAATCACGCCAACGCCGCTCCGGGGAATTGGAATCCGCATCAGCAGCATCTTGGTCCTCGGCTATTTGTGGTTCCGGTGCTGCGTTTTCTTCCGCCACAGCCAACCCCGTCGCCATGAGCCCGGCCAATATAAGGGCCAGCGAAAATGTCATCCAGGTCAGGCGCGGAGCGCTTGTTTCTGATCTCGTCATCCACCTATCCTCGCGTTAAATAATTATCCAGCCGGTGTAACACCTGCTGCAAGGTATCTTCATCCAGGGCCATTAAATCTTCCCAAACGTCCGCCTGCGCCAGGTATGCCGACGGATATTCATAGCTTTCCAGCGATTCTTTCGGAATATTGGCGGCTACGGCCATCAACAGTTCGTCAAAGCTGATTTCATCGAGATATTCCAGCACCTGATCATAGCCACCTGGATCGCTTGCCAGTAGCAGCGTCGTATCGTCATCAAGGTAGGCGTCTTCATAATACCAGACATCGCTGTAGGTGGAATCGGTTTGGAACGTATCCGCAAAAAGGGAAGCATCCAGGCCTTCCGGCAGGTCGGAGCCCAAATGGCCCGCTGGGTCGCTTTCCGTTTCAACGAGCGTAATCGGTCCGATGGCGGGGCTTTCTCCGGAGTAAACGTCCAGATAGGCCTGGAAGAGCCATCCGCCAGCGATCAATACTAACACGGTCGCCGCGAGAGCATAGACCGGGCGCTGGTAGCGACGCAAAGGCGTGCGATGCCCGAACAGGGGCGTGGCGGCGGTTTCTTCGGCTGCGACACGCGCCATCACCTTTTCCGTGAAAGCCCGATTCGTTTCCGGACGGGGCGCGTTGTGCAAAGCCACATGCATCGCACGGATAGTATCTACGGTGTTGCGGCAGGAGGCGCAGTCTTTCAGATGAGACTCAATGTGTTGTGCGTCGTTGGCCTCATTGTCCACAAAGGCCGACAGCGTCTCGTAATCCAGGTGGTTTTCCATGTCTTTGTCATTCATTTGGGACCACTCCCATGGTCGTCAATTCTTGTCGAAGCGCTTCCCGGGCGCGGGCCAACCGGCTTTTTACAGTGCCTTTTTTACACCCTAATACCCGGGCCAGTTCTTCATAATCAAAACCCTCAAACTCGCGCAACAAGAGAATTTCTTTGTGATCCGGGCGGAGCCGGTCCAGGGCCTGATGTATCCGTGCATTCAACTCACTGGAATAGGTGCGGGATACGGGTGAGGGTTCGCTGGAGTGCAGGTAAAACGCTTCATCCAGCGATACACTTTGGTGCTGACCCCTTCGCTTGGCGTCCCGTAGCGCATTTAATGTCAGGTTCCGGGCAATGCCAAAGAGGACAGTGGTAAAGCGGGCTTGGGGTGTAAGCCGGTGTAAATGTCGATACACCCGCACAAAGCATTCCTGGGCCAAATCTTCACCTTGATTCCGTTGGCCCAGCATACGTTCACAAAAATGGATTACCGCACTTTGATACCGCTCTACCAGGCGGGAGAAGGCTTGCATATCACCGTCTTGGGCGCGTTTGACCAACTCCCAGTCCTGTTCATCCGTCATTGGCTTGCCCATGTTGTTTCACTCAGATAAAACCCCGAGCCCCTGGAAAGGTTCCGGAAGGCCTTGTAATATCCGGTCTGATGTATGCACAAACGAGATCGGTGGCACAGGGGGAGCTTGGTTCCATCGAAGAGGCGCCATGGCTGTGACCCCTTGCCACCTTTGCCGGATGTTATCATTTTATCAATTCAAATTCATCGTGGAGAGTCCCCTCCAGATCGTAGGCGCGGTACCGTAAACGGTCGGTCTCCCCCACTTCGATGTCAATAACCTGGTAGGTTGGCGCGTCCTCAAATCCCACTGCCTTCAGCGGGTTCGGGTCCTGGTTGTAATACTTCGTTCCGGCATTCGAGATCACGTAGATTACGCCCTCCGCTCCTTCGTCGACAATTTCATGCGCCCGGAGGGGATGCGTCCGCATATAAGCGTGATCATGTCCTTGAAAAACCACGTCGACCCCATAGGCGTCAAAGAGTGGGGTCCAATATTCCCGGATTTCCGGGTTGTCGCGGGCCTGGCGTGAAGAATAGGCCGGGTGGTG
>SKJD01000196.1 GCA_007116095.1 Candidatus Hydrogenedentota bacterium | reverse complement strand
TCGGCGAGAGCCGAATCAGGGTGGACATCTGCATCTTGATGGTCATCACCATCGCTTCCAGCGACTTTCGGGTATCCGCCAGCGTCTGTTCCTCCAGCGGCCGCACCCGCACCACCAGATAGGGCTCACTCCGCACCAGGCCGTTTATCTCCGCCCGTTGTATGGACTGGATCACCAGGTCCAGTCCCCCATGCGGACTGTAATTTACCTGCACGATACGCCCGACACAGCCCATGTTATAGGCATTGCCAAGGTCGTTGTTCTTGCCGTCCTTATCCCGCTTGGCCGCCAAGGCCACAAGCCCCTGGGCCTTCATGGCGTCCTCGACCAGCCGGATATAGCTGCGTTCGGTGACATTGATAGGCACCAATGATATGGGAAAGACGACCTGCGGCAGCAACAACAGCGGCAGGGCGTCCGGGAAATTGCCGGAGCTTCGCACCGGCAAATTATTTTGATTGGAATCTTGATTGGACATAGCAATATTTTCTCCATACGATTCAGCAAGCTGTGACAGCAAAGGCCGTCCCGTTGAATGTACTGGGTGTTTACGGGTCAGAAGAAAGAAAAAAGAGAAGAATTTCCCGAAAATACGACAAAACGCGCAGGTTACCGCAAATTATACCGGAGGTATAAAAGGGGAAACAAAACTGCCGGGTTTGCCCATCTCCGGCATCCGAAAGTGACTGTACACCTGCCGGTGGCTACCGAAAAGTGGAATATCCACCGCGGGGCGGCGCAAGCGACACGGCCAGGCATGGATCAACGGGAACCTGGCAACGATAATGGCTCCGAGGCCGGTATTAGTTCCAGCGGCCCCATCCGGCTCTTGGGAAACCCGCCGAATGCTTTTCTTGTTACAACAAATATGCCCATAAATATGCCCATGTAAGGGCCATGGCCCCAATGGGTCGTAAGAACGCAGGCCTGCATTCCGCATCATCCACCACAGGAAGTAGCCCGGCGGCTATACAGGAAATCGCAATTTGGCGAATTATTTGGTACACTGATGCGGAGTTAACAGCATTGCCATGCGCGACGTTAACCTGAATCAGGCATCATCGTTACTTCAACGGAAGTACTTTTTTGTCAAGGCCTTAATCATAATGGATAGATGCACGGCATGCGGGTCTCCAGTTTGGCATGCGCCATTACCATTGGAGACTTGGAACCCCAAGCATGGGTTTCCTGTCTATATGCATGATGGCGCTTCATAACAAACGCACGTATGGCCAGAACTGAACCCTGCGGTATTGTCCCGCCAGCCTGAACGGTCGTCTGATAGACCAGCCGTTCTTATCGCCCGAAAACCCTCCTGGAGGAAAGCACATGATGAATCGCAACAGCAAAAGTGAATTTATCGGGCTGTTGACCTTTCTCTTGATAGCAGTGCTGCTGCTGTCCAACGGATTTATCGCCCGCATCGCCGCGGACAGCGAAACAGTCGATGTCTACCAGCAGGTAGAGCCGATCGGCGATGTGTTGTCCAGAATTCTCAAGGAATATGTGCACAATCCCGAGATGGAGAAGGTTGTGGAGGGCGCGCTGATCGGTATGATGGGCTCGCTGGACCGGCACAGCTCCTTCATTCCGGCGGAGACCCTGCGCAGCATGCGGGAAGACACCAGCGGCGAATTCGAGGGTATCGGCATCTCCATCCGGGAAGACGACGAGGGCGGCATCATGGTTTACGCGCCCATCATGGGCTCCCCGGCAGCCGAGGCGGGCATCATGCCCTTCGACGTGATCATTGGCATTGACGGCGAGACGACCGAGGGCATGAGCCTGAGCGACGCCGCCAACCTGATCCGTGGACGCCGGGGCACCACCGTTGATCTCACCATCCGCCGCGCCGTACAGGGGGAATCCGCGCCGCAGATACTGGAAATAGAAGTCAAGCGGGACAAGGTGCCGCTGGAGAGCATCAAGGAAGCGCGTATCCTGGACAACGGCATCGGCTATATCCGCATCAGCGATTTCAAAGACAACACGGCCCGGGAACTGCGCAACAAAATTCGGGAATTTCTCGACGAAGGCATGACCGGCTTTGTGCTGGACCTGCGCTGGAATCCAGGCGGCCTGTTGACGTCTTCCGTGGAAGTCTGTGAGCTGTTCCTCCCACGGGGCTCGCTGGTCACTTACACCCGGGGCCGTCTATCGGAATCCGGTGATCCCAACAAGGACGACATGGAGCTGTACACCGAACGCTCCCCCATCCTGCCCGAAGGGTTCCCCATGGTAGTGTTGATCAACAAGAGCACGGCCAGCTCCGCGGAGATTGTGACCGGGGCCCTCCAGTACAACCAACGCGCCCTGATCGTCGGTGAAAAGACCTTCGGGAAAGGCAGTGTGCAGACGATTATCCCGCTGCACCGCCCCCCGCAAACGGCCCTCAGATTGACGACGGCGCTGTACTACACCCCGGCGGGCGTCACCATCGACAACCAGGGGATCATCCCGGATGTCGAGGTGGTCATGGAGATGGAAGAAGAGCGCCTGTTGCTCAACCAGCTCTATGAGTCTTACAAGGACGACCCGGAAATGATCAACCGCCAGAACCATGGCACCGTCACCGGCAATGAAATCTCCCAACTGGACCCGGAGATGCAAGAGCAGGAAGCTCAGCTCCAGACCATGATGCAGGAGCTGTACGGGGATCAGGCTGTGGAGCTGCTGGAGGAAATCGTCGCCCAAACCGGCCTGTCCGGTCGCATTGTTGAGGACAAGCCGCTGAAACGCACTGTGGAAATCCTGAAGGAAGACCCGGTCTGGGAGAACCTGATGGAGCGTTACCACCGGGACATCAAGGAAACGCATATCGCTGCGGATGTCAGTGGAATCGACGCCCATCGACCGGCTGATCGCCGCTCAAGCCGGATGCGGGAAGTTCAAATCCCGGACGAAGACCACAGCGAACCGCCCCTGGAACACTGGCATCAACCCGCCGTCGAGTAATACTTTGAATATTCGCAGTTATAATCGTAGTGTGACGGCATTACGCCCAATTACCCTGGAACGCAACTATACCATGCATGCCGCAGGATCTGTGTTAACCGCTTTTGGCAACACCAAGGTCCTGTGCACCGCTTCCATTGAGGACAAGGTACCGCCCTGGCTGCGCGAATCGGGCCGGGGCTGGGTCACCGCCGAGTATGGGATGCTGCCTGGTTCCGGGAATCAGCGTATCCCCCGTGACGCCGCCAAGAAGGGCCGCGCGCTGGAGATCAGCCGTCTGATTGGACGCTCCTTGCGGGCGGTGGTGGACCTGGAAGCTTTGGGCCCCATACAGATCACGCTGGACTGCGATGTCTTGCAGGCCGATGGCGGTACGCGCACCGCCGCCATCACCGGGGCCTATGTCGCACTCCACGACGCACTTGACCGGGTCTACCAAGACGGTCGCATTCCCAAGATTCCCCTGACCGGAGCCTGTGCGGCGGTGAGTGTCGGGGTAGTCGGGGAGACCGTGCTGCTGGACCTGGACTACAGCGAAGACAGCCAAGCCGAGGTCGACATGAACCTGGTCATGGACGATCAGGGGCGTTACATTGAAGTCCAGGGCAGCGCCGAGGGCGTTCCCTTCCCCCGGGAGACGATGAACGCCATGCTGGACGCCGGGACCCAGGGCATTGGGACCTTACTGGAAGCGCAACGAAAGGTATTGGGGATTGACGAATAAGCTGCTCATTGGAAGCGCGAATCAAGACAAAGCGCGTGAACTGACGTCTTTACTGGCGGGACTGGACTGCGAGGTCTGCTCGCTGGCCGATCTCACGGACGTAGATGCGCCGGAGGAGAACGGCTCGACCTTCGCCGACAACGCATTGCTCAAGGCAACCTTCTACAGCAAACATTTCGGCCTGCCTTGCGTCGCCGACGACTCCGGACTCTGTGTCGATGCGCTGAATGGCGCCCCCGGGGTCTACTCGGCGCGTTATGCCGGGGAAGGTTGTAGCTACGCCGACAACAACGAAAAACTCCTGGACGCCCTGGCTCCCTACCTCTGGCACGAGCGCACGGCCCGTTTTGTATGCTGCGCGGCCTTTGTGGCCCCGGCGGAAGACGCGGAAGCCACCGTGCATGTCGAGGAAGGCACGGTCGAGGGCTACATCGCCATGGAAGCATATGGCAAGAACGGCTTCGGCTATGATCCCGTCTTTGTGCCCAAGGGCAGTGACGTAACCTTTGCGGAGATGACGGCGGCGGAAAAGCACACAATCAGCCACCGGGGGCGCGCCTTTGACAAGATGGCGGCGTTTCTCCGGGAACGCTATGCGGCGGTATAAGGCGGCTGCGGCATGAACGACGCCACACTGAAATATGTGCTGCCTGATCCGGCGGGCTATGCCGAAGCCGTGGCCCTGTTGCGCCAAGGAGAAGTGGTGGCCTATCCCACCGAAACGGTCTATGGTCTGGCGGTTGATCCCCGTTCCGAAACGGCCCTGGAGCAGCTCTTTATTTTGAAAGGCCGTCCAGAGACCAACCCGGTGCTGATGGTGATCGCGGACCAAGCCCAACTCCAGGCCCTGGTCAAGCGAATTGATGCGTACACGCAGCGCCTAATCGACGCCTTTTGGCCCGGTCCCCTGACGCTGCTCTTCCCCGCACCGGAAGGACTGCCCCCGCAGCTCTCCGCCGGCTCCGGAAAAATTGCGCTGCGCTGTCCGGCGGCCCCCATCGCACGCGCTCTCTGCTACCACTTCGGCGGGGCCATCACCTCCACCTCGGCCAACCGATCCGGTGAAGCCCCGGCGCGCAGCGCGGATGAAATAGACATTCCCGGGCTCCGGCTTTGTATTCGCGGCGAGGACAGCGGCGCACAGCCACCGTCGACACTCTACGATCCGGAGAGCGACCGTATCCTGCGGGAAGGCCCCATCACCCGCGCCATGATTGACACCCTGCGCACCAGCCCATAGCGTCAGGCAAATCCGCCTTGCGACATTACCACAGGCATGATTACAATACGAGGCTTGGATACCTGCCTGCGCAGGCATGACGCAGGTGGCGGCGGCGGTGCTCTAAGGCGGGGATGTTGGCAAAGAAAGCAATTGTGCTGGATCACCTTCGTGCAAAAGCACGAAGAGCGAACTAAAGTTCGCTACTCCACATAATAAGTACACATAACGAGGCCTGGATGCCTGCCTAGGTCTGCTGATTAAGTGTTTTCCAGTTACGGTATAATAACATAACTATAAATCAATATTTTAAAGGGCGTGTTAAATCCTT
>SKJD01000265.1 GCA_007116095.1 Candidatus Hydrogenedentota bacterium | reverse complement strand
GCGCCGTACCGGATAGCGATGCGCAGTTCCGCTACCGCGCCAAGATGTGGTTCAAAGGCCATGCGCCCGACGAACGCGAAGAACGCCAGCGCACTGTCCAGGCCATCAACTGGTTTGGCCGGCCATAGCATGTATTTATGAATCCAACATGCGTTTGCAATTTCCACTGGCGCATCTGTCCTTGTAAAGCGCCCGCCAAATCGCTAGAATGCCCTACACATAGAACCCCATGCGCTTTTAATTGACGAAGGAAATATCCGATATGGAACGTCGTACATTTTTGAAGCGGAGTATGCTGGCCGGGGCCGCAGCCGTAGCGGCGGGTTACTTGCAACAGACGGCAGCGCAAGAGAGGAACACATCGCCCATGTTTGATTACCCCATCGTGGACACCCACGTGCATTATTGGGACAAAGAACACCTGCACTACCACTGGATTCTCGGGAACGAAACCCTGAACCGGAGTTACCAGAACGAGGAATATGCGGCTGCAACGGAAGGGGTGAACGTCGGGCAGATTGTCTTTGTGCAGGCGGAGTGCCTGCCTGGACAGGCCATCGCCGAAGTGGACTATGTAACCGGACTCGCCGAGGCGGACCCGCGCATCCAGGGCATCGTGGCGACGGCGCCGCTGGAACTGGGCAACCAGGTGCTTCCGACGCTGGAGTACCTGGCGCAAAATCCCCTCATGCGGGGTATCCGTCGTCTTTTGCAACAAGAAGCCGACGTGGAATACTGCCTGCGGCCGGAATTTGTACAGGGCATTCAGGCGTTGGAACGGGTCGACTTCAGCTTTGACTTCGGCATCAACCGACGCCAACTGCCCGCCGCCCGGGAGCTTGCCCAGCAATGCCCGAACATCCGCTTCATCATCGACCACCTGGCTCCGCCGGACATCCGCAACCAGAACTACGACCCCTGGCAGGACGACATCCGGGCCATCGCCGAACTGCCCAACGTCTACTGCAAGATGTCCGGCGTCGCCACGGCGGCAGACCACGAAAACTGGACTGTCGAGGACATCCGCTTCCCGATTGAACATGTGCTGGAATGCTTCGGCTTCGAGCGCACGGCTTTCGGCAGCGACTGGCCCGTCATGCTCCTCGCCACCGACTACCACCGCTGGGTGAGCGCCCTGCGCGAAGTCATCGCCGGCTGCAGCGACGACGAAGATCGCCTGCTCTTCCAGGGCGCCGCCCGGGACTTCTACCGCCTGGAAAGCTGAGGGCCCTGGGAAGCGCCGCCCCTGCAAGAATAATGCTTATTTTACGATACGCCACAAACGTAAAATAAGGACGATCCTTATTTTAACTTTTTGGGATGCACCTTGATGCGAAATCATGAAACATCGTCGTACCCATAACCCCAAAAAACGTATACGAAGTGTACCGACTACCAAGGAGGAACAAGCTCGGTTGCAACAGCTTGCGCAAAAGGTACGGTATGTGGGTAACCCGGACCATAAGCGCAACCCCGGGGACTATGGTCTTGAACCACCCAGCCGCCCACGACTTGGGAAGTCATTATGCGATATCATTGGCACACTTTTACGTGCTGACGCACAGTCATTGTTGCAACAAGGTATTGAACAGGGCTATGTAAGTGTTTAGGAAGAAAATGGTTGGCCACGCATTATTTGGGCTGTCTATAAGGGCACTGTATTGGAGGCGCGTTTGGACAATGCGCAGCAAGGCACTTATCACGGCTATCCGCTGGAATCGGATGATCCATTCACAACCGTCGTTCGAAAACGCTGGGAATTGAAATGAGTATGCAGTTCACCATTGACGCCTGGGAGCCAGCCGAACATGATACGCTCGAAATATGCAAGACAGCGGGCGCTCTGAGAATAAGCGTTGACGAACATTCCCTCACCCGCAATGAAGACGGCTGGTCCCAAACCGTAAAACAGACTGTGCGCGTTTCCGCGTATCCGCTCGCCCTGTGGCTGGCGGCATCCTGGTGGCGTCTGCGATGGGAACCCCTCCCCAGCACTCGCACGGCGCCCAGCGCCTGGCGGCTGGCGCATGAAATTGCTTCTGCAGGTGATGGCTTCCTGTGGCCCCGGATTGTATTTGCTTGTGATGGGGTAAACATGAATGTTTGGAGTGTTCCAACCACCACCGCAAGCGAACAACCCATTCAATACTTATCGGACAGCCACCATGTGGTTTCGGCTGAAGACTTCACAAACGCGGTGGACAACTTCCTGTATCTGGTGCTGGATCGTCTGGATGCGGTACAGCTTTCCCAAACTGAACTAAAATCTTTGTGGCAGGAAGTGTTGGAAGAACGGAACGATGCGGACACATCGGCATACCGTCGCATTGAAGCCATGCTTGGATTCGACCCGGACGAAGTGGATGAAGCTGTTGTGGCCACTTTTCTGCAATTTGGCCACGAGATAGGCGGCCCGGCCCTGGGCGAGATTGCGACCACCTGCGCCAGCGTGTCCTTGAATCCATTGGCGCACCTGGAACAGATTCACCAGGTAGCGAAGATGAAAGGTATTACCGGGAAATTTGTAGTGCCGGACTCAGCGAAAAACAGGTCTGTACCGTACCATCAGCGCCCCTGGTCACGTGGACGCCAACTGGCGCTGATGCTCAGGGAGGAGTTGGGATTAAACGGCGAGGCTATAGGCGACGCCGATCTGTCGGCCCTGGCCGAAGTACGCCAGGAAGATGTATTTGGCGAAACAACGCCAACCGAACGCCTGCCTCTGGGCATCGGTATTCGTAAAGAACAAGATGACCACGTGAAGTTGGTCTTACGCAAACGCAACCGGGTCGGGAGGCGTTTTGAATTTGCACGTCTGCTATGTGATCATCTGCTCTCGGATGAAACAGACCGCTGGTTGCCGGCCACCGACGCCAAGACCGCCAGACAGAAATGGCAACGTTCCTTTGCCGCCGAATTCTTATGCCCGGTTGATGCGCTTCTGTGCAAACTGGGGGATGACTTCTCGGAAGATGCGGTAGACGATGCGGCATCTCATTTTGGCGTATCGGAACGGACGGTGACGTCACAATTGGTCAACCATGGCTATCTGGACGTATCAGAGCTGGAAGAACAAACCGGCCCCAGGAGCTATCCCTACCTGATCTGATCTTCCAGCGTATTCAACGCCATTCCCTGAACATGAATGCATTCAGCCGGTCCCTATCCCCTTACCCCGCGTATTGCGGCAGCCACTTGGCGTGGGCGGCGAGGAGTTCGTCGGTCATGGCCCAGACTTCGGGGGGATTGCAGACGGCGCCGACGAGGGGGTCGTGGAGCATCGCGAGTTTGAGGAGTTGCACGTCGCCGTGGACGGCGGCTTCCATCGCCATACGCTGCACCTGGACGCTCACGTTGCAGGTCGCGGCACAGCCCAGGGGCAGGTCGCCCACGTGGACCATGTTGATGCCGTTGCCGTCGACGTAGCCCGGCGCTTCAATTACGCAGTCGTCGGGGAGGTTCCGGATGACGCCCTGGTTAATCACATTGAAGAATCCACGATAACAGCGCCCCGTTTCGAGGGACTCTATGATGTAGCTGCCATGTTCGAGTGAACGGTTCTCCGGGAGATATTCCGGGCTGGGCTCGTCCAGCCACTTCTGGTATTCCGCAGCGTAGTTCTCCCGACTTTCCCGGCAATAGTTCAAATAGCCCGCCGTCTTGCCCAGAATCCAGTTGTCCTCTGAAATCCAGTCCACAATCTCTTCCCGCCGTTTCCGGTACCAAGGCAGGTACTCGGAGAGGTGCCCGTTGCTCTCGGTGCTGTAATAGCCGAAGCGCCGCAGCACGTCAATGCGCACCTTTTCGGTGCGGCTGAACTCGGGATGCCGCTCGAAGGCCGCCAACAGCTCCCCGGTCAGCTCCTTCCCCCGATGCTTCACCGATGTGAACCAGGTCTGGTGGTTGATGCCCGCCGCGATAACATCCAACTCCGCCGGCGGGATGTCCAGCACCTCGGCGATCTGATGCCAGCTATGCTGCACGCCGTGACAAAGCCCGACGGTGGGCACGTTGCTGTATTTGTTGCAAGCCCAGGTAAGCATCGCCATGGGGTTGGAGTAATTCAGCAGGAGCGCGTCCTGGTCCGCCACTTCCTCGATGTCCCGACAGAACGCCAGAAGCAGGGGGATACCCCGCTGGGCGTACATGATACCGCCGGCACAGAGGGTGTCGCCGATACATTGGTCCACGCCATACTTCAGCGGAATCTCCACATCCGCCGCCAGGGCGTCCAGGTCCCCGGCGCGAATGGTGCACAACACATACTTTGCGCCCCCCAGCGCTTGCCGTCGGTCGGTGGTGGCAGTTACCGTCGGCGAAAGCTGGTTGGCTCTTAAATCCTGCCGGATCACCTGGGTAATCCGGTCCAGGCTCTCCTGGTTGATGTCGGTCAGGGCCAGGTGAATATCCCCGAACTCCGGCACGGTCATCAAATCCTGCACCAGGCGCCGGGTAAACCCGATACTACCGGCGCCGATCATGGCGATTTTGAAAGACATGGCTACAACTTCCTCCCCGGGTTGATATGGTTATGCTTTCGGGCATTATAGACGTCCGCCGCCATCAAGTAAAAACAGGGCCCGCCTGGTACGCAACACTTGAAATATCTTACAAGTGTGATAAACTAAGGTTGGATTGCGTAGGCGGCTCTTGCTCCTTCGGCGGGGCGCTCAGCGTAAACGACATTGTCCACAGCGACAAGGAGGGTATTAACCATGCGTACATTGGCGGAAGTAATTCAAACCCGGGATACGTATTGGGTCATGGCCGACGACACCGTGCTTCAGGTGATCAACTACATGTGCGAACGCAATGTCGGGGCGGTGGCCGTGAAGGATAAAGACGAGGTAGCGGGCATCTTCACTGAGCGCGACCTGATGCACCGCGTGGTGCGTGAGGGCTTGAACCCTTCCGAAGTGTTGGTGCGTGACGTCATGAGCTCGGACATTATCAGCATCGGACTGGACGACGAAATCCAGAAGGCCAAGGCCATGATGCACCAGCATGGCGTGCGGCATCTGCTGGTGCTGGGCAAAGGCGGGCAATTCAAGGGGCTGGTCTCCATGCGTGACATGGTTGAAGCGGATATCGCCGACAGCCTGGAATTGATACACCGCCTGAATGACATTTACTACGAAGACGCCTATAAAAGCCGCTGGCGCGTCTCCTCCAACCGCGTCATCGTAGAGCCATATGTCCCGGATCACAGTAGCTGATACACAGCGAATCGTAG
>SKJD01000339.1 GCA_007116095.1 Candidatus Hydrogenedentota bacterium | reverse complement strand
GCAGGAAGAGACCGCCGCTGCGGGGATTCCCGGATTCGCCATGGTGGCCACCTGTCAGGGGAAGTGTTTCCTGGAGCATTTTGAAGGGACCTACTGCGGGATTGGCGACAATAACCTGCCCTTCCACCGCGACGTGGTGCACCGGGCTTACTCATTTTCCAAGCCGGTTTCCGCGACGGTCGTAATGCAACTTTACCAGGAGGGATTGCTGGACATTGACCTGCCGGTGCAGGCCTATATCCCTGAATTCACGGGCGGCGGGAAGGATGCGTTGACCCTCCGGCATTTCCTGACCCACTCCGCCGGGTTGCCTTCCTTGACCTCTGACGTGCCCACGGAAGCGGCTTGGCAGGCGGCCATTGAGGAAGCTTGCGCCGCGGAAGTGGAATGGGAGCCGGGCTCCCGTACGCCCTACCATGCCCGCTCCAGCCTATTTGTACCGGCGGCAGTGGCGCGTATCGTGTCGGACAACATGACCTGGGCGCAGTTGTGTCGGGAGCGACTCTTTGAACCCTTGGGTATGAACAGCAGCTATTTTGACATGCCGCCTCGGGGGACCCCACTGTCGATTACGCCGCAACCGGACGAAGCGCCGACGAGCTGGGATGATATGGAATTTGGATTCCTGGGACATCCCTCCGGGGGCTTACTCTGCACGACCGAAGACATGATGCGCTTTCTGAACATGCACCTGAACAAAGGGCGCTGGGGTGATGTGCGGATTCTGGAGGAGGCGACCTGGAATGAAATGATGCGCGTGGTCTACCAGGACAAAATTGACGCAGCAATTGCCGCTGGAGAAACGCCTACCCACGATTACTGGGCACTGGGTTGGCTGACCCGGGGCGAAACGGAGAGTGGCTGGTTCGGCTTTGGTTCCAAGTTGGACCCAACGGCTTTCGGGCATGCTGGCATTAACACGGTGATCGGTATTGGCGATCCGACCCGCGACCTGGCCTTTACCTACCTGACCAGCGATTCGCCGCCATCGGATGAAGTTACGGTCCGTTTACGTAATGAAGTGAGCAATTTCCTGGCCGACGCCGTACCTGTACTGCGCTGATGGCCGTCATCAAAAGGGGCGTCGCATGAAAATCGTGACGCCACCTTGCTGATTGGTAAGGATGAATTTTTTTTTGTTGACATGTGGCCTTTCTAAATTATATGATAAGAATCATTCACTTGTCAGATTAGCTCAGGTTTCGCTTTGCTGATGCACAGCGCGGTATTGGATTATGTCTGAGGCATGCCCGCTTTTGAGTGCAGTGTGGCCTGGGTGCAATGCAGCGTGTGATTGCCTTCTCATTGACGGAAAAAACTCGCAACAGTACTTGACTGCGGGTTGTTTTTTTTGTTATTGTGTAGGGCCGTTGTCCGGTACTATACCTTTCCGGTCTTTCTCGGTATTTCATAGATAACTCCAAATTTACTTCTCTTAAAGGAAGCGGAATTTTGCCAACCATAAATCAATTGTTGCGTAATTGTCGCAAGACCAAAGCGCAAAAGACGAAATCGCCCGCCCTGAAAGCCTCGCCGCAAGCGTCGGGTACATGTACACGTGTGTTTACAATGACTCCGAAGAAGCCGAACTCAGCATTGCGTAAAGTTGCGCGTGTTCGTCTGAAGAATGGTTTCGAAGTGGCGACTTATATTCCGGGAATTGGCCACAACCTGCAAGAGCACTCGCAGGTAATGATTCGTGGCGGTCGTGTAAAGGACCTTCCGGGCGTGCGCTATCACTTGATACGTGGCGTGTTGGACGCCACCGGCGATATGGGTGGTCAGGCTGGCCTGAAAGAAGAAAACGGCAAGCAGGTGCATACGGGACGTTGGGTCAGTCGCTCCAAGTACGGCGTGAAGAAGCCCAAAGTTTAGTCGGTGTTTGGTGGTATGGCTTTGGTCGGTGAGGCCAGGGCTGAGTTCTGAATGGCAAGCATAAGATGCCTTTAGCATCGAAAAGTTAGGTACGTTACATCAATGGCAAGACGTCGCAGCATACCCAAGCGTATACCCATGCCGGACCCGAAGTATGGAAGCGCAACGCTCACCAAATTTGTTAATGCCGTTATGAAGGGCGGCAAAAAGAGCATCGCCGAATCCATTGTCTATGGTGCATTGGAGATTCTTGACAGCAAGATTCCGGAAGATGACGCCATCAGCGCCTTCAAGACGGCCATAGAGAATGCCAAGCCGATGCTCCAGGTTAAGTCGCGTCGTGTGGGCGGTACTACATATCAGGTTCCCGTTGAGATTGCGCCAAACACGCGGACTGCCATCGCGTTTCGGTGGGTGATTGATTTTTCGCGAAAACGGGGTGAGCGCACGATGAAAGAGCGCCTGGCGGCAGAGTTGCTGGATTGCTATCATCGGCAGGGTTCCACGGTGAAGCGGAAAGATGATATGCATCGCATGGCTGAAGCCAATAAGGCTTTCGCGCATTTCCGATTCTAACGCAGACGTTTTGATTCGAATTGCAAGCGGCTTAGGCCGTGAGGCAATAAAGCCCATAAGGGCTTATATAAGTTAATTTATTGCCACAATGGCAATATGTAAAGACAACGACAACCAAACAGGTTGCTTTGAAATATAGACTAAGGAACTGATTACACTGGTTTGCGACAGGGAGTCGTGCTCTGGAAAGCCCGTTGCGCGTACTACCTATGCCTCGACCGATTGAAAGTTGAATCTGAGCGAGCGTAGGGTCTGATGTGCCAATATTTTCACTGGATGAGAGCGTGCATGGACAACCCTGTCCTGGGAAGCAAATAGCAGGAAAGATAACATTCAGTCCTGTATCTGGACAAGATGAGTTTCCCGAACGATGAATAGGAATTTGAACCGTGGCACGCACATTTCCCCTGGATAAAGTCCGAAATATTGGAATCATGGCCCATATCGATGCCGGCAAGACCACCGTTACAGAACGTGTCTTGTTTTACTCCGGTCGAACGTACCGCGTGGGCGAAGTCCATGACGGTGCTGCTACCATGGATTACATGGATCAGGAACGGGAACGCGGTATCACCATCACCTCCGCTGCAACAGCCTGCGAATGGCAGGGCTATCGGGTTAATATCATTGACACCCCGGGCCACGTCGATTTTACCGCAGAAGTAGAACGTAGTCTACGCGTTCTCGATGGCGCTGTTGCGGTCTTCTGCGCAGTTGCTGGTGTGCAACCCCAATCCGAAACCGTGTGGCGTCAAGCCGACCGCTATCATGTTCCCCGCCTTGCCTTTGTGAACAAAATGGACCGCGTTGGCGCAAATTTTGAGAAGGCGGTGAAATCGATGACGGATCGCCTGGGCGCACACCCCATCCCCATGCAGCTTCCCGTTGGTAGTGAAGAAAATTTTCGCGGCGTAATCGATCTGGTCACCATGCGTCAATTTACTTGGGAAGGCGATGATATAACCAATACGTTGGTTGAAATTGACATCGAGCCTGAATTCCTGGAGCAAGCCAAAGAGTGGCATCATAATCTCTTGGAAGTGGCTGCCGACGCCGACGACACATTAATGGAAAAGTATTTGGCCGACGAAGATTTTACGGTCGAAGAACTGAAAACGGCAGTTCGCAAAGGCGCGCTTGAAGGCAAATTTACCCCGGTTTTTTGTGGCACAGCCCTGAAAAACAAAGGCGTGCGCCTGGTGCTCGATGCGGTTGTCGATTATCTTCCTTCACCATTGGATACCGGCGAAATCAAAGGTACGGTGCCGCACGAAGAGGATAAAGAACTCATTCGCCACCCTTCGGACGACGAACCTTTCTGCGCCCTGGCTTTCAAGATTTTGACCGATCCGCACGTGGGTAAACTGACCTTCATTCGCGTCTATTCCGGTGTATTGGAGGCAGGGAAGCAGGTAATTAATTCGCGTACCGGTAAGAAGGAACGCCTTGGGCGGCTCCTGGAAATGCATGCGGATCAGCGCAAGGATCTCAAAGAGTTGCGCGCAGGTGACATCGGAGCGGTTATTGGATGTAAAAGCACCACGACCAGCGATACACTGTGCGACAGTAACCACCCAATCGCTTTGATGAGTGTGGACTTCCCCGAACCGGTAGTGCACATCGCGATTGAGCCGAAAACCAAGGCGGACCAGGACAAGATGTCCGAAGCCCTGGTTAAGCTGTCGGAAGAAGATCCGACTTTTACGGTCCGGACCGATGAAGAAACGGGCCAGACGATTATTGCGGGTATGGGTGAGCTTCACCTGGACATTATCGTTGACCGCATGAAGCGCGAGTTCAAGGTGGAGGCCAATATCGGCCAGCCGATGGTGGCGTATCGCGAAACCATTCGCAAGCCTGCCGAAGCCGAATGTAAGTTTGTACGCCAGACTGGTGGTCGTGGTCAATATGGACACGTAGTCCTCTCGGTCGAACCGGGCGAAAAGGGAACCGGCTTTGTGTTTGAGAGCCGGATTGTCGGGGGCGTGATTCCCCGTGAATATATCCCGGCGGTAGAAAAAGGTTGCCGTGGAGCCTTGGAATCCGGCGTAATCGCTGGTTATGCGATGGTCGATGTGAAGGTGGTTTTGACCTTCGGTTCGTACCATGAAGTGGACTCCTCAGAAATGGCGTTCCAGATTGCCGGTTCGATGGCAGTGAAAGACGCCACCATGAAGGCGAAGCCCGTCTTGCTGGAGCCGGTCATGGAAGTCGAAGTGGTGACGCCGGATGAATATACCGGGGAAGTGATTGGCGACTTCAACAGCCGTCGCGGACGTATGGAAAATATGATTTCCGACGGCTCGACCAAAACCATCCATGCGATGGTGCCGCTGGCGGAAATGTTTGGATACGCCAATGAATTGCGTTCACGTACGCAGGGCCGCGCGTCATTCAGCATGGTCTTTGCACAATACGAGCCGGCGCCGGTAAATGTCGCCAACGAAGTGCTCGAACGGGCGGGTATCTCGTACCGCTTCTAATATATAGAGATAAGCGATTGTCATGCGAAGTGTTACTGAATTCGTAATGGCGCAAGCGATGCCTCAACAACATCGTAAATTTAAGCTGAAATGTACTGAAGTGGACGCGTCGGCGTCACGAACATCTGTTATTACCGCCGCACTGAAAGTAAGCCGGCAATAGAGAAGGAGATGATTCAGCATGGCCAAGGCAAAGTTTGAGCGGACAAAGCCGCACGTAAACGTAGGCACGATCGGCCACGTAGACCATGGTAAGACAACGCTGACGAGCGCCATCACGATGGTGCTTGCCAAGACCGGTG
>SKJD01000419.1 GCA_007116095.1 Candidatus Hydrogenedentota bacterium | reverse complement strand
TCCGTGTGCAGGAATTGCCCGGCCCCATCTCCAGGAAGATGCGGAAGCCGTCGGCATGGGTCTGCTCAATAACTTTGGGATAATCGACGCCGTCCAGGGCCTGCGCCAGAATCGCCTCCGCGGCGGACTCCCCGGTGACGGGGTAGGCGCGTCCCCAGGCACCGCTGTAGAACTGAACCCCTTCGGGCGCCGCGGCGTCGAAGTAGTGCATGGCGCGGTACTCGTCCCGCACCGCCTCCACCACCTCGCAATGCACTGTGGTCACGCCCTCAATCGGGATGAAGTGGCATTTCAGGTCGCTGATGAAGCGCTCCAACGCTTGGCGGTTGCCGCCGACCACGCTCTCCTGCAGGGTGTTGGCGATGAGCGGATAGACCTGCTTGTAATTTTTCAGGGCGTTCTTCGCCACGCGGATGGGCCGGTCGATGACGCCCAGCGCCCAGTCCACCGCCTCTTGTTTCGGCAGCTTCCAGGTGCTGCGGGCCGCTTCGCATTCGCCGCCCAATTTTGTGGTGAAGAGGTTGCTTACATCAATACGGCGCAGCATTTCATCGCGGTCACGCCAGGCGCGGGTAGAGAAGAGTGCCGCCGTCTCGCCCAGGCTGTAGCCAATGACGCCCTCGGGCTGTACGCCGAAGAGGCCGAGCCAATCGGTGTTGGCCGCGCCCAGGCTGACTTGTCCGAATATGAGGGCTTTGTGGCTGTATTCCGCCGGGGGATCGTTCCAGAACACATCGCACTGGTATTGCCGCCGGAGATATTGGTTTTCACTTTCTTGCTGCATGACCAGCTCTGGCCATTGCAACAGCATGTTCCGCCCCATGTCCTGGAAGTGGTTCCCGGAACCGGGGTAGACAAAAGCCACCTTGCCCCGTCGGGCCAGTGGCCGGGGGGTGTAGAAGACGCGGTCCCGGAGTGCGGAGTTCCGAGAGGGCACGTCGGTGGCCTCGCTCAGCGGCGAGTTCGGATTCTGGCGCAGGGCGTCGTGCAGGCAGGCCAGTTGGTCCAGCAGTTCCGGTACATTGCGCGCCGCCACAGCCGCCCGACGCGGAGCGTCCTGGGTTGTCGGGCTGGATGCCTGTTGCTGCCGCCACCAGGTCTGGGCCAGTGTGTGGATGTTGTACTCCGTCCGGCGCCGCGCCAGGTCGCGCAGCGTTTCCACATTCGCGATCAGACCCGCCACATCCGCGCCAACCAGCACAAAGACGCCTTCCGGCGGCTTGCGGTAGTCGGGGATGGGCTGCGTGCGGAAGTCCACTGGGGCGCCTTCCCGCAGGGAGACGCAGCGCCCGTTGCCAGCGAGGCCCGGACTGTAAAGCATTGCGCGTCGGGGGCCGTCCGCGGCATTCTGTAGCCAGTAACGCGCCGCCTCGGGACAGGCAGCCAGGGGGGGCGCATCGGCGGCCTGACGCAAGGGACTCGCATTCGGGCTGCCGGGAAGCACGCGGTATTGTAGGGCCTGGACCGTCGCCGCGAGGGCCATCAAGCCCGAAGCCGAACCGGGGTGGCCCAGGGAGGCCGTCGGGGCGTGCAGCACACTGCGGGGGGCGTCCTCAGCGACCTCTTCCGGCGCCTTGCCCAGCCAGCGCGAGAGCGGTAGTGTGTCCAGGGATTGCTTGCTCAGGCCCGCGTCCACTGTAATCAGGCCCGGGGGCGTCACGAGCGTCATAGGCGTAGCGGGTGTCAGCGTAGAGGCGTTATCGTCGATCACCGCCAGGATGCGGTGCTGCGCTGCTTCGGCGTCGGCCAGGCGCTTCAGGACCAGGACCACGCCGCCTTCCGCAGATTGGCATTCCCGCCCCAGCAGGTCGTCCGTTGCCCAGCGGTTGCGCAGGTCGCCGGCGAAGTCCACCGCGCCGACCAGCATCGCATCAACCTCGTCATGCCGCAGCAGGCGCATGGCCTGCTCCAGGGCGTCCAGCCCGGATACGTCCTCGCTGGAGACTGTAAAGCTGGGGCCACCCAGTTGCAGCTCGCGTGCAATGCGACTCGCCACGACACTTCCCAGCGCGCCCATGGTGCGGTTGGCGCTGAGGGCGGGCCCGGCCGCTTCACGCAGTTCCCCGAGCCAGGTTTCATAGGCCGGGCCGCTGTCCGGCAGGCCCAGCGCTCGCGCCCAGGCCGGGGCATGGCGCTGCAACATCCAGCGGACGTGGAAATTCGTGCTGTTCATGTCCAGCCCGAGCCCGATCAGCACCCCCGCCCGGGGATTGTTTTCCACGGGCAGACCGGCGGCCTTCCAGGCGCGCAGGGCCAGCTTCAGCATAAGCAACTGCTGCGGTAGCATCTCCTTCATTTCTGCCGGGGGAATGCGGAAGTCCTGCAAGGCGACCTCCAGGCTGTCCAGGGTTCCGGCTGCTTGCGCGGTTGCGCTACCGCCCGGGCCGTCGTGCCCGAAGAGGGCCGAGGCGAAGGCGTTGTCGTCTTCCAGCGCGCCGAGTTGCATGTCCAACGCAATGATGGCGATGGGTTCGCGGTGCTCCGAAGGCATAGACGGCGCGGGCGTGCTTGCGTTGTTCGACGCCGGATTCCAGGCTTCCAGCAGGACATGCGCGTTGATGCCGCCGAAGCCGAAGGCGCTGATCGCTGCGCGTCGGGGCTGATCGCCTTCCTGTGCGGGCCAGGGCTGAGGCGTCTGCAATATCGTGAATGGGCTGTCTTCCAGGCCCCAGGCCGCCGGGGCCTGACTGAAGTTGGCGGAGGGCGGCAGGGTCTCGTGCCGGAGCGCGAGCAGCACCTTGGTCATGGCCGCCGCCCCGGCGCCCGTCAGCATGTGGCCGATGTTCGATTTCACCGAGCCCAATACACAGGGCGCCGTGCGTGGTGTGGTTACGTCGGCTTCCTGCCAGAGCTGCTTCAGGCTTTCAAATTCCACCGCGTCGCCCACGGGGGTGCCGGTGGCGTGGCATTCGATCAGGTCCACACCCTGCGCATCCCAGCCGGCCTGGGCGTAGGCCGCCCGCATGGCGCGGAGCTGTCCCTCGGAGGTGGGGGCGAGGAGCCGCCCGCCCTGGTCGTTGGAGAGGCCGATGCCCCGGATCACGCCGTGGATGGGCGCGCCGTCGTGCAGCGCGTCCTCCAGCCGACGCAGCACAAAGAGTCCCGCGCCTTCGCCGACGACCAGGCCATTGCCTTGTGCGTCGAAGGGGGCGGAAACGCCGTCGGGCGAGAGCGCGCGCAGTTGCGAGAAGCCCATCTGGGTATAGAGGTTGTCGGGCCGCGAGACCCCACCGGCGAGCATGGCGTCCACCCGACCCTCCGTGAGGGCGTCGCAGGCGAACTTCAGGGCGTAGAGCGACGAGGCGCAGGCGGCGTCCAGGGTATAGCCCCCGGCGGTGAGGTGCAGCAGGTCGGCCAGCAGCGCGGCCGGGCCGCCGGCGGAAAAGCGGTTCAGCGGATCGATGTCGGGGGTCGGATCGCCCGCGGGCTGATCGAAGACCCGCGCCTTCAACGCGCCGCCGAGCAGGGCTTGGGAGATCGCCGACGTGCTTTCCGTAGGCAGCACCAGGTTCCCCGCGACGACGCCCATGGACAGCCCATGACCGGGCTCCAGCCCCGCGTCCTCCAGGGCCTGGATGGCGGCGTAGCAAAAGACGTGGAAAAGGGGATCGAGCTGGGCCAGGCGCTCCGGGTCGAGGCGTCGGGCCAGTGTTTTGTGGCGGCGCAGGTAGGCCTGGACCTGTTCCAGGGCGTGGGCATGATCACAGAGACAGGCGCGTGTGGAATAGACCCGGTCTGGCGCGCCTTTTTCAGCGTCGTACAACGCTTCCGCCGGCAGGCCCCAGCGCGACGCCGGTACTTCATTGGCCGTGTTCCGTTGTTCCCGCACGAGCTCCCACAGGGCCTCCGGGTTCCGGGCCCGCGGAAATATCCCGCCCATCCCGGTGATGGCTATGGCGTAAGGTTCTTTCACCGTGTATCAATTCACTCCCTGGTATAAAACAGCGTGTACCCCGGCTGTTGGCCAGGGTACACCTGGGGTAATACGTATCAATATATAGGGTGCAGCGCTGCTCGGATGTGGCGTCGCGAAGCTTGCTTCGCTTTATCGCGCTTTGGCGCGAATCAATACAGTCCGTCACCTATCTCATCCCTTTGCGCGAGCGCAAAGGGCGCAAACTGAAGTTTGCGACTCCACATAACAGCCTTTGCGCAAAGCAAGCTTGGCGACTCCATATTTGCCGCTACACCGTATGACTTACTTCCAGCCGGTTCTTCTTGAAGGCGGCGTTGAGCGAGGCGTCCATGACGCATTCGTAGCCGGACATACGGGCCACCAGGCGATCGTCGTTGGCGTCCAGAAATTCAATGTCCGCAATGGCCCGGTGCTTGTTGTTTTCCTGCACCTTGATCCGGATATGCGCCTTGTCCTTCGGGAAGCGCCGCTGGTACTGCCGATAGCTGCCGATGTAGCTGGGCAGGGAGCCGACGCCCTGGTGCTGGAAGCACCACAGGATCATCATCTGGAAGCTGCTGTCCAGGATCAGCGGATCGGCGATCCAGCGGTTCCGGAGCGGCTGCTGATACCATGACATGGGCGCGGGCGCGGCCTTCACCTGGGCCGCCAGCAAATCCTTGGCGCCGCCCGCGACGTCTTCCAGGCCCTGGAAATCCGGACCGTGGAAAAGGTGGCCGGTCTCGCCGTAGAGGCCGCCGTTGTTGTAGGCCGAGGCCTCCAGCGCGCCGGTATGGATACGCGGCGCGGCGTCGGTGTTGGGGAGGTGTTCCCCGAGCAACAATTCCGCCGACGCATGCATCAGTGAATTGCCCGCCTGGCCTTCCGAACGCAGGGCGACCGGCACGCGGAAGAAGTCGTCTTCCGCCTGCATCGCGCCAACGTAGAAGCCAAGCTCCGCCGTATCTGCCGCGCCCAATATGACGCCCTTGGTCACCCGCAGGTGATCGAAGCCGCAAAGGCGCAGCCCGGGATGGCGGTGCATCGCGCTGTGCGCCAGCCACTCGACCATCATCGCCACCGGCAACACGGCCTTGTTGTTCAGCACGTGTGACTTCAGGAAGGGAAAGTCCGGTAGATTCAACTGTAGGGCGAAGGCGCACTCCATGGTTTCGCCGTCGGTTTTAGCTGGGGTGACATCTTCGGACGGGGTACGCTCCGATGCTTCGGTAGTCGCCGGGGGCGCTTGTTCTGTGCCTGGTAAATTGGCGAGGAGGACGACTTCCGCCGGGGCGTCTGCTCCGCTTTGGGCGATCTCCCGCATCAGGTACGCCGCGCCCGCCTGCAAGGGGATCAGC
>SKJD01000492.1 GCA_007116095.1 Candidatus Hydrogenedentota bacterium | reverse complement strand
CAGGCTTCATCTTCCTCACCGACGATTTTCCATTTCCCGGCGCGCATGCCCCGCTTCCCGAGGTGTTCCCAGTAGAGCGCCTCGTGGCCTTCTCGAGTCTGGCCCTGGAAGAGGGGGAGGAGGCTTTTGCCTTCCAATGGGGTAATGGCATGGCCGTTGTATTCCTCCGGGTACGACGCATCCGCCAGATCCACGCAGGTGGCCATGATGTCGATGATATGCCCGACTTCGTGGGTGATCTGGTCGCCTGAAATTACCTCCGGCCAGTGCGCGATGAGCGGTGTCGCGCTGCCGCCCTCATGAATCCAGGCCTTGTAACGGCGGTAGGGGGTATTACTCGCATTGGCCCAGGGCACGCCGTAGGAGGCATAGGTATCCGGGGCGCCCGGCATGACTTCGGGTGTCGTGCCGCCGCGTTCGAAATAGCCGTGGCGTGTGTCTTGTCCCTGGATGACTTCCGGGCTACCGCCGTTGTCGGACAGGAACAGGATCAAGGTGTTCTCCCATTGCCCCTGCGCTTTCAACGCCGCCATAATCCGCCCGATGCCCTGGTCCATGTTGTCGACCTGCGCGGCGTAAACCGCCATGCGGTGGGCTTCCCAGTCCTTGTTTTCGGCCTCTTCCCAGGCGGGCACCCTGCTGTCACGGGGGGTAAGCGGCCATTGCGGATCCACCAACCCCATCGCCTTCATGCGTTCGTGTCGGCGTTCCCGAACGACGTCCCAGCCTACGTCGTACACCCCCTCGTACTTTGCGATGTCCTCGGGCAAGGCATGCAGCGGCCAGTGTGGTGCGACGTGAGATACATACATCAGGAAGGGACGCTCCGGATCGGCTTCCTGAATGTATTCCACGGCCTGATCATTTATGGCGTCGGTGTAGTAGAAATCTTCGCCCGGTTCGATAAATTCATTCTCGCGCATCAGGCTTACCGGTGTGAAGAAGCTGCCTCCGCCTGCCAACGTCCCAAAGAAGCGGTCAAAGCCCCGCTGGCGCGGCCAGGATTCCCGGTGCAAGGTCGGTTCAGGGTCGTTGTAGTTGAAGTGCGTCACGTGCCATTTGCCGCTCATGAAAGTCTGGTAGCCTGCTTCCTTTAGCACCTCGGCGAAGGTGACGCAGGATTCGTTCAAACGACCGCGATAGCCCGGACGATCCCCGGGACCGACCATGGCGCCAACCCCGGCCTGATGTGGGTACAGCCCGGTGAGGATAGAAGCGCGTGTGGGACAGCAACGGGCCGCGTTGTAGAACTGGGTAAAGCGCAGGCCGTCTGCCGCCAATTGGTCCAGGTTCGGAGTCTGCACCTCGCCGCCGTAGCAACCAATGTCTGAATAGCCCATGTCATCGGCCATGATGACGATGATGTTGGGACGTTGCGCAGCGCCGGAGGCTGAACTGCTATCCCGGGCTGCTGCCCGCGACGGCGCCGATCCCATCCCGGCCCCGAGTACGCTGGCCAGGCTAAGTCCCAGCACTCCTGTACAGGCCTGGCGTAAAAATTCTCGACGGTTGCTGGGCTGCGATCCCTTGTTCTTTCGTGCTAGATGCTGCATGGTGTGCCCTCCCCGGGTTGCTCGATAAATGCGAATATCCAGCCAGTATGCAAGAAAGCGGGGCCGTTTTCAAGTAAGCCTGCTAAAATTTTGTATTGAGTAGGTCTCCAGTATAAACAGTGTGCAACAGAAAATTTATGGACAAAAAACTTGAAAGCGTCACAATACATAAGTTACCATATCTAAACATTGATTAACCGGGCAGGAATGGAAAGTATTGCAGGCTGGGGCGCGCTGCCCCGGAGACCCAATGTGAAACCCTATCCGACAACCTTATTATAAGGAGCCCCATCATGATATACGCGAACAAGCGTACCGGCTTTACCCTGATTGAGCTGCTGGTGGTGATCGCTATCATCGGCATCCTCGCCGCCATCCTGCTCCCGGCCTTGTCGCGAGCGCGGGAGGCCGCCCGTCGCGCTTCCTGCGCCAACAACCTCAAGCAATTGGGTGTCGTTTTCAAGATGTACGCCGGTGAATCCCGCGGTGGCGCGTACCCACCCCGGATGATCTATACCTGCCCGGACCCACAGAGCGGCGCTGTCGGCCTCAGCGATACGATGATCTTTAACGGCAATTCGGTCATGCCGGATTACCTCTCGGACGCCGATGTGGTCTGGTGTCCGTCCTGGGTGGTGCAGTCGACCCCGCTGGAGCGCTACGACGAAGCCTACGGCAACAACAACGGGCGGATTGAGCCGTGTGAGCTGCGCAAGGAACCCTACAACTACATGGGCTGGCTCATCCTGGATGATGTAAATATTCTGGGCTTCGAGAAACTGGGCGTGGAAGGCAACGACGTCGGCGGGCGTTTCGGCACCGAGGAGTATATGGGGACCCCACTGGGCGATTTGGCGCTGATGAACGTCGAGACCTGGGGCCGTCAGAGTAACGAGGACTTTACCGTAATTCGACAGGAGCATTTCGGCACACAAGTCGGCGGCGGCAATACCATGTACCGTCTGCGTGAGGGGATTGAACGCTTTCTCATCACGGACATCAACAATCCGGGGGGCAGCGCCACCGCCCAGAGCAGCATCCCGGTCATGTGGGACCATGTCACCACACTGCCAAAGGACTTTAATCACCTGCCTGGCGGGGCGAATGTGCTGTACATGGACGGCCACGTGGCCTACCACGCCTACCCCGGCGACCGATTCCCCGTGACCGAAGACAGCGCGCGTACCTTTGGCCGCTACAACCGCCCTTTCAACGGCTTTTAGGTCAACATGGTCTGGGTGTACAATACATCCCCGAATAGACCCAAATGTTCTGCCATGGTCGACTGGGAATTGCTTAATGAAGGTAAAACCAATCTCGAAGGTGTTTGCGTTGAAATACTGTGCTGATCCAGTGCCCATGCAGCAGTGTCATGATGCAGCGTGAACGCATGCAGCAGGTGCTCCTGGTCTTCACCCGCTATCCCGAGTCTGGCCGGGTGAAGACCCGCCTGCTGCCCGCGTTGGGGCCTTCAGGGGCAGCGGCATTGCATCAAGCCATGACCACGCAACTGTTGCAGGGCGCCCGGCTGTGGCAGGCGGCGGCGGGGGAAAAGGCGGCCATTGTCGTGTGCTTTGACGGTGGGGATGTGGATCGCATGGCGGCTTGCTTTGGTCCCGAGCTGCAATACCAGCCTCAATGCGACGGGAACCTGGGCGCACGTATGCAGCAGGCTATCCACACGGCGTTTGCGGCAGGAGGCGCATCGGTGGTTGTGGTCGGATCGGATTGTCCGGCGCTCGGTCCGGGGGAGATCGCAGGGGCCTTCGATGTGCTCGAACAGCAAGAAGTGGTCCTCGGCCCGACGACAGACGGCGGCTATTACCTGATCGGCATGCGACAACCCCTTCCGGAGCTTTTCCCGGAACAGATGCCCTGGGGTACAGATACGGTCTTCACGGAAACCGTGGCCTGCCTGGAAGCCGCCGGATTAGGCCGGGGTTGGGCCTGTCTGCCGCGCCGCAAGGACGTGGACCTTCCCGAAGACCTGCCGGAATGGGAACGACAGCGCCGTGATCCCGCGACGGATCGACCGCCACGATTGTCGGTCGTGATACCGGTGCTGGACGAGGATCGTGAACTGGACGCCACCCTGACGGCCCTGCGGGAAGCGACGCCTCCCGAAGCAGCGGTGGAAGTCATCGTCGTGGATGGCGGCAGCCAGGATGCGACCCGTGACATCGCCCGACAACATGGCGTCCTCCTGCTACAAAGTCCACCGGGCCGGGCGCGGCAAATGAATCGAGGCGCTGCCGTTGCCCAAGGTGAGTGCTTGCTGTTTTTACACGGCGATACCCATGTACCGACTGCTTATCTGGCATCCATCGAGCGCAGCGCTGCTGCTCCCGGCTTCGGTGCTGGGGCCTTCCAACTGCAATTGCGCGGCTCAAAACCCGGACTGCGCTGGATTGCCGCTGCCGCCAACCTGCGGAGCCGTCTGCTCCAACGCCCATATGGCGATCAGGGGCTCTTTATGAAACGCAGCGACTTCATGGCCCTTGGCGGCTACCGCGAATTGCCCGTCATGGAAGACCTCGACCTGGTGGCGCGCCTGCGCTGCGAAGGCAGTCGCATCATGCTTGCCGACCAGGCCGTACAATCCTCCGGCCGCCGCTGGGAAACACATGGACTCTGGCGTACCACTTGGGCCCACCAGAAAATGCTCCTGGCCTGGCGCCTCGGCCTGGACCCCGACAAAATCCGCAAGCTCCGCCACTGAAAGCAGCCCGTCCCGCAGCGCCCCTCCACATGCAGTTCCAGCGACTTGAAAACCCACCGGACAATTTGACAGCCCCGAGCCGCTTTTGCTATATTAACCACCCCTCGGGCGGCTAGCTCAGTTGGTTAGAGCGCTGTCTTCACACGGCAGAGGTCACTGGTTCGATTCCAGTGTCGCCCACCATTTTTTATGATTACCAAGGACCGCTAGGTATAGCGGTCTTTTCATTGGACTACACGCTATTCGGTTGACAGACCGGATAGCCACACGAAACGAACCCGCCAGCTTCGCAGCCGCCATATTGCCCTCCCTGTATTTTGGAGCACTTTCCGCTAGTCTTTTTTTGAAGGTATTTCCATCCCATTGTTCACCGTTTTGTCAAGTTGCATCGTGGTAGCTCCTCTGTTACCATGGGTTGTAGGTTCCCGTGTGTATGTGGATGCTTTTATCAGATGGGGAGTGGTTCAATCGTGCGTAATTCCGAAGGCATATCCTACGATCGCAAGAGCGAAATTCTCGGGGTGCTCATGCTGGGAATTACCACCCTCCTGTTCCTGGCGCTCATCAGTCATCGGCTGGTGGAAGTCGAGGGCGAGCGGGTCTTCAGTAATTTGTTGGGCCTGCCGGGGGTGGCGCTGGCGCGGTTCCTGGAGATGGCCTTCGGCAATGGCGGCCATGTTATCTACGCCATCACCTTTATCTGGGCGCTGATGCTGCTCACGCACCAGATGCTAGACCGTCTTTTCACCCGTTTTATCGGGCTTTTCATTCTCATGCTGGCCATTTCTGGCCTGGTCCACCTCAACATGTATTCCGCGCAGGATTATCCCCATCCCGGCGGCGCCTTGGGCGCTTTTGCCGGCGATTTCTTCGGGGGACATTTTGGGGTGATTGCGGCGAATATTGCCGGGCTCATGTTCATGATGATCGGTATCATGTTGGCCACGGATTTCTTTTTTGTCCATGTACTGAAGCTCCTGAAACGCT
>SKJD01000059.1 GCA_007116095.1 Candidatus Hydrogenedentota bacterium | reverse complement strand
GTGCATGTTCTCGGGGTTCACCCCGGCGCCGACGCGGGCGATGCGCTCAATACCCATGGTCTCGCCGATGGGCTGACCGCCCATGCCATAGAAATTATTCATGAAGTTGAAGACGATCGGCAGGCCGCCCCGATGTTCCTTGTCCCAGAGCTTGTGGAACTGGGCCATGGAGGCGAAGCCGAGGGCTTCCCAAACCGGACCGCAACCGAGGGAGGCGTCACCGATGTTGGCCACGGTGATCCCGCCGGCTTTCTGCACCTTCTTGTAGAGCGCGGAACCCGTGGCAATGTCGGCGCTGCCGCCCACGAGGGCGTTGTTCGGATAGATACCGAAGGGCGTGAAGAAGACGTGCATCGAGCCGCCCATGCCCTTGTTGAAGCCGGTTTCCTTACCGAAGACCTCTGCGAGCAGGCCAAAAAGCAGGTAATCAATACCGCGTTCTTCGTCTTCGCTGCTGCTGAACGGCTTGCGGACGCCTGCCTTGAGGACGGACCAGTCCGGCTCATGGTCTTCGACGAGCTTCAGGATCGTACCGTCAAAATAGCTTTCCATCAGGGTCTGTAATTGGTCACCCTGGAGTTCATCGACGGCGCGCAGGCCCTTGGCGATCACTTCGCCGTGGCTGCGGTGGCTGCCGAAGATGTGGTCGTTTACATTCAGGTGAAAGCATTCACCCACCGCTGCAGCTTCCTGGCCGGTCGAAAGGTGCGCCGGCCCGAGGTGGTTGTAGTCAATGCCCTGGTAATTCTGGGTCTTCTTGATGTTGTCGAGCATCGTCTCAAACTCGCGCACCAGCACCATATCACGGTACATCCGCACGAGTTTGGCGTTGTTGATGGCCCCGTTGTCTTTCAGCTCTTGTTTGATCGACTTTTTATAGGCGTTTACCGGGATCGTGCCCAGTTTAAGGTTGTCGCTTTTCCGGACTTCTTCCGGAACTACCATTAGTTGCTTGGCCATAGTTCAATAAACCTTTCATGCAAGATAGCGTCAGCCGCTACTTTTCTTTGTTGTTGTCCTGGATGGATAGGGGGCGCGTGGCGTTTAGTAGTCTGCGTTCTCCAGGATTTCTTTCATGCGGCCCATGAACTGTGCCGCAACGGCGCCGTCAATCACCCGGTGATCGCTCGACAGGGTCAATTTCATAATCGGACGCGCCTGAATACCGCCGTCAATGACGACCGGGCGATCCTTGATCTGCCCCACGGCCAGAATGGCGCTGTCCGGCTGGTTGATAATGGCGGTGAAATGATCCACCCCGAAAGCGCCCAGATTGGAGACCGTAAAGGTGTTGCCGCTGTAATCGTCCTTGGTCAACTTGCCATTACGCGCCTTTTCGGCCAGGGCTTTGGTCTCGCGGTTGATGTCTTGCAGGGACTTCTTCTGCATGTCCTTGACGACCGGTACAATCAATCCGGTGGGCAGGGTCACCGCGAAGCCCATGTTGATGCTGGGCATCTCTTCCATGGCGTCGCCCAGCCAACGGGTGTTGACCGTCGGGAAGTCCTGGATGGCGCGGGCTGCGGCGCGCAGAACCAGGTCATTGAAGGAGGGCTTGAAGTCGCCCAGTCCCGTACGGAAAGCGACCGACTTCTTCATGTCGACTTCGACGGTGATGTAGAAGTGCGGGGCATTGAACTTGCTCTCGATCATGCGCTGGGCAATGACCTTGCGCATCGGCGACAACGGAATAACCTTGCCTTCGCCGGAAGGCGCGATGGACTGGGGCTGTGCGGGCGCGGCGGCGGCAGGTTGGGCCGATGCGGCGGCCTGCGGCGCGACACCGCCTTCGAGGGCGGCGGCAATGTCTTCTTTGACCACGCGGCCGCTGGGGCCCGTGCCTTCGACAGTGGTCAGGTCGAGACCTTCCATTTTCGCCATGCGGCGGGCGGACGGTGTACTGGTCACGGCATCCTGGCTGGCTTCAAAGGCGAGTACGTCGTCTTCAATCACACGGCCATGCGGGCCTGAGCCCTGTAACTGACGGGCATCAACATCATGGGCCTCGGCGGTTTTGCGGGCCCGGGGAGACACAAAGCCCGATGCTTCGCTGTCATCAGATGTCGGGGCCGGAGTCGGAGTCGGAGTCGGGCTTTCCTCAGCAGGGGCTGCTTCGGCCGGAGCAGGTTCAGGAGCGGCTTCCTCAGCGGCTGGGGCGGGTTCTTCGGCGGCGCCTGCTGCATATTGGGCCAAATCCGGTAGCTCCTCATCGGCCGCGCCAATCAGCGCGACGGCTGTGAGTACCGGCACTTCCTCGTCTTCTTGCACCAGAATCTTGCGCAGCACGCCTTCTTCCGTGGACTCGTGCTCAATTTCCGCCTTGTCGGTCTGGATGGTAAAAATGGGATCGCCCACCTTGATGGCGTCGCCCTCTTTTTTCAACCACTGGACAATGGAGGCTTCTTCCACCGATTGCCCCAACTGCGGCATTTTAATTTCTTTCATAGCTCATTCCTGTGTTTGCGTTACTCGGCTTGGGCCATGCTGCGCCCTACCGCCCGCTTCGGGTTGGTAAGATTTTGGGAAAAATCTCGGGGTTGTGTCCGGCGTATTTTTAGAGCACAGTTCTTGTGGGTTAAGAAATCGAAGCACTGCTTGCGTCGCCCTGAATTTGCCGGGAGCGTGTGTTGATGGCATACCACCAACACACGCGATCTATGAAAACCGCTTTCGCCCTGGCCCATTGGCGTCCTGGGGATGCGGAGTTTGTATTCGTGAAGGCTTTCCGGGAAGTGCTCAGACCCGGTAGACCGTGACATCCTTGCGCTGGACTTCGCGCACGAAGCTGTCGTCCATGCCCTTGTCGCTGATCAGCACGTCGACATCGTCCAGGCTGCCCGCTTTCACAAAGGATATATTGCCCACCTTGCCGCTGTGCGCAAGTACAATCACCTCGTGGGCCCGCTGCATGACCAGCTCTTTGGTGTAGGCCTCGGCCGGGTCCGTGGTCGTCAGGCCATCGGCGAGGGTCAGCCCCAGGGTGCCCATGAACGCCTTGTCGATGTTAAGTTCGTTGAGCATGTGCCGGGTCAGGGCGCCCACCATCGTCTGGCTCAAACGGCGCAATTCCCCACCGATTAAAATCAACTTGGGACCGCCACCGGCCAGTTCCCAGGCGGCGCGTAGTGAATTGGTGACCACGGTGATATTGCTGCGCTCCCGCAGCAGCCGCGTTAATTCCAGCACCGTACTGCCGCCATCCAGATAGATGGTGTCCCGGGGCTCAACCAGGCTGACGGCGAACTCGGCGATGCGGAATTTTTCCCGGCGCGCGATGGAGGCCTTGTCATCAAACAGTGGCTCTTCGGCGCGCTGGCCTTCCAGCACGGCTCCTCCATGGATGCGGCGTACTTCCCCCAAACGCTCCAATTCTTCCAGATCACGGCGCACCGTGGCCGGTGAGACGCCAAGCTGCATACACAGCTCGTCTACCCGAACCACATGGTTTTCGTGTAAAATGACGCGCAACCGTTCAAGACGTTGCGGGGCAAGCTCTTTTTGTTTTTGCAGAGAATGTGACATGCATGAATTTTACGCATGCTGCGTAACGCCTGGATGGCCCGCCTTGACAGTTTGTGATGGAATGTATTAGAATCTTGCGTACTTCAATCAAAACCAATCATACCTGATTTATTTTACGTTTTGCAAGTATTCCCTATTGAAAATCTACGTACGGTCGCGGATTGCATGCGCAACAATCATTTCACAACCATCAAGGCAAGCGTACGCTCCCGGCAATGCCCTACTCCGTGCCGTGTAGGCTATACCTGAAGGCAATTCCGCGTGATTTGGGCAGTAAACGTGCAAAGTCGCGCACAATTCGGCATACTATGGGGCCCCCGACACACGCCGATTTGGCATACACCCAAAAACATACTACGCATACTGCGAGAACGGCCTGCGGAAGTGCTGGCCTGTTTCGTTTTATCATAGAAGGCGGTCTTTCCCGCATGCGGCAAGACCCAAAACAACACAGAGCACAAGCTGAACCCAGTACCTGGCGATGAGCCGATGCACCGAAACTGCGGCCCGGAACAGGCATGTATTGCCTGCAAGCCGGTAGCACAGTGTGATTCGTTCGCCGCGGCGCTCAGGAAAAGCAACAGAAAGGCAATTCATGAAAACATTAGCATTGCGTCTTTACGGCAAGAACGATGTTCGTCTGGAAGAATTTGAACTTCCGGAGATCAAAGACGACGAAATCCTGGCGGATGTGCGCAGCGACAGCATTTGCATGTCCACCTACAAGGTCTTGCAGCAGGGCGAAGACCACAAGCGCGTACCCGCTGGTTTGACGGAAAACCCCATTATCGTCGGTCACGAGATCTGCGGGAATATCCTCAAGGTCGGGAAGAAGTACGAAGGCAAGTTTAAGGTTGGCCAGAAGTACAGTGTGCAGCCGGCCATGAATTATCCCGGCAAGGAATGGGACGCCCCGGGCTACTCCTTCCACCATTTCGGCGGGAACGCCACCAACGTCATCATCCCCCACGAGATCATGGAAATGGACTGCCTGCTGCCCTACGATGGCGAAGGCTACTTCATGGGCTCACTCGTCGAGGTGATGTCCTGCATCGTCGGCGGCTTTAACGTCCAGTACCACTTCCAGCACGGCAGCTACGAACATGAGATGGGCATCGTCGAAGGCGGCGCCATGGCGTTGCTTGGCGGCACCGGCCCAATGGGACTGGGCGCCATCGACTACGCCATCCACGGACCGCGCAAGCCCAAGACCTTGCTGATCACCGATATCGACCAGGCCCGTCTGGACCGCGCCGAGAAGCTCTTCACCAAGGAAGACGCGAAAAAGAACGGCGTCGATGTGCATTACATCAACACCAGCTCGGCGGGTAACCAGGACCTGATCGACCTGACCGACAGCCAGGGCTACCACGATGTCTTTGTCTTTGCGCCGGTGGCCCCGCTGGTGGAGCAGGCCAGCGACATCATGTGCGAGAACGGCTGCCTGAACTTCTTTGCCGGCCCGACGAACACCGAGTTCAAGGCCACCATCAACTTCTACAAAGTCCACTACGCGGCGCACCACGTGGCTGCCAACAGCGGCGGCAACACGGAAGACATGCGCATCGCCCTCAAGTACATGGGCGAAGGCAAGTTGAATCCCGCCGTCATGATCACCCACGTCGGCGGCCTCGACAGCACTGCGGAGACCCTGGCTGACCTGCCTAATATCGGCGGCGGCAAGAAGTTGGTCTACAACCACATCTCCATGCCGATGACGGCTATCGACGATTTCGAGAAGCTCGGCAAGGACAACGAGCT
>SKJD01000058.1 GCA_007116095.1 Candidatus Hydrogenedentota bacterium | reverse complement strand
GATAAACCTGTTCATTCACATTCCTTTCTCGTATGATGACAACACATCTTGAAATCAACTTTGGACTCGGATTTGCTTGCATTCCGCGCCGGTAATTGCCATAGTATGGGGGCAGGACTTCAACGGGGTGAACCTGCCGGATATAATCGCCATTTTAGCACATAAAATCTGCTTCTGGAGGGAATCATGCCTGCGTCTGTATTACATGCCATGGTGGCTTGGGGGTGTTTGCTCTCCGCGATAGAAGCTTCTGGACCGGAACAATTGCGCGTTGAGTATATGGAAAACCCGGTGGGGATCGACATTACCCAGCCGCGTCTGAGCTGGGTGATCCCCCTGGAAACCTGGAACCAACACCAGGAAGCCTACCAGATTCTGGTGGCGTCCAGCCCGGAAATGCTGGCCAATGACGAAGGTGATCTCTGGGATTCCGGTCGCGCTGAATCCGATCGCAACGCCCACATCGTCTACGACGGGGCGCCATTGCAGAGCAATCAGCGGGCCTATTGGAAGGTGCGCTACTGGAACACGGCGGTGGAAACGGGCTACTGGAACGCCGAGGTACAAACCTCGCCCTGGAGCGCGCCCGCCCATTTCATGATGGGCTTGCTGGAGGAGGCCGACTGGACCGGCGACTGGATTGGCATGACCCGACCGGAGACGCCGCCGGTGGAGGCCCGGGAGGAGTATCTCCTGGACGGCCTCAACTGGATTTGGTACTCCGACGCAAACACCGAACAGCGCACGGGCCGCGATCCCCGCTTTTTCCGCCGTGCTTTCGACTTGCCGGACGCCGAGATTACCCGCGCACGGGTCCTGATTACCGTGGACGACCGCTACACGGTCTTTGTGAACGAGCAGAAGGCGGGCAAGGATGAGCGCTGGAACCGCGCCCGCGCCTACGACATCGCCGATATCCTGCGTCCGGGCGAACGGAACGTGGTCGCGGTGCAGGCGGTGAATGATGACGCCCCCGGACCGGGCGGCCTGGTAGCCCGCATCATCATCGACCTGGCGGACGGTACCGAAATGCGCATGCCCTCCGATTCCGAGTGGAAAGTCCTGCCGCATGGCGTGGGCGGCTGGAATACGCCGGGACTGGACGACAGCGACTGGCCGGAAGCGCGTATCCTGGGCGAAGTCGGCATGCAGCCTTGGGGTATTCCCTACACCGAGCCCGCCGACACGACCCAGCACGAGCCCAGCCCGCTGTATCGAAAGGGTTTCCACATTGAGAAAGAAGTCGTCGAGGCCACGGTCAACATTGTCGGTCTGGGCTTCTACGAACTGCACCTGAACGGCGCGAAAGTGGGGGACCGGGTGCTGGAACCCACCTTCACACGCTACGACAAGCGGGTGCTCTACAGTAGCTACGACATTACCGAACAGCTTGCAGTCGGTGATCACGCCTTTGGCGTGATGCTGGGGCACGGCTGGTATGACATGCACGCCTATTCCGAGTGGGACTTCGAGTTTGCGCCCTGGCGGGACGCGCCGAAGTTCCTCATGGAAACCCGGATTCACTACGCCGACGGCGAGACGCAGCGCATCGTCAGCGATGCAAGCTGGACCACGGCGCCCGGCCCCATCGTCTATGACAACATCCGCGTGGGCGAAATCTACGATGCGCGCCTGGAGCAGCCCGGCTGGGATCAGCCCGGTTTTGACGACAGTGACTGGTCGCAAGCCACGGAAGTGGCCGCACCCGAAGGCGCATTGCGTGGGCAGCGCAGCGAGCCCATCCGCGTAACGCAGCGTATCCAACCGGTATCCGTGACCGAGGTCGCCCCGGGCGTTTTCGTCTTTGACTTCGGCCAGAACCTGACGGGCTGGACCGAGCTGAACGTGGAAGGCCCGGAAGGGACGTCTATCAGCATGCACCACTGCGAGCGGCTGGGCGAGGACGGCTTTGTTGATGAGCACAACGACATTTACATGTACTCCGGCGACTTCGCCACGTCCATCTACACCTTGAAGGGCGAGGGAGTCGAGACTTGGCGGCCGCGCTTCACATACTACGGCTTTCAGTATGTGCAGATGGAGGGTTACCCCGGCACGCCGACGGCGGACACCCTGACGGCGGAGGTCGTACACACGGACTTCAAGTCCGCCGGCAGCTTTGAAAGCTCGAACGAACTGCTCAACCGCATCCACGAGGCGACGCGCTGGGCCTACATCGGCAACTACGTCGGCTACCCGCTGGACTGCCCGCACCGGGAGAAGAACGGCTGGACCGGCGACGCGCATCTGGCGGCGAATCAGGGCCTCTACAACTACCACTCGGCGGCGGCCTACACCCGCTGGCTGGACGACTTCGTGGATGAACAGCAAGAAAACAGCGGCTTCGCCGGCATCATCCCGACCAGCGGTTGGGGCTACGGCATCGGGCCAGCGTGGGACAGCGCCTACATCCTGATTCCCTGGTACCTCTACCAGCACCATGGCGACACGCGGGTGCTGGAAGAGCACTACGACAGCATGAAGCAGTATGTGGACTACTTGATCGGCCGCGCCGAGGATCATATCGTCGATTACGGCCTGGGCGACTGGGTGCCCGCCGACACGGAGACCCCGCGCGCGGTAACCTCGACCGCGTATTACTATGTGGATACCCGGATCATCGCCAAGACAGCCGCAATCCTGGGTTACGAAGAAGATGCGGCGCATTACGGCGCCCTGGCCGACGAGATTCAGGAGGCCTACCTGGACCACTTCCTCGACTCAGAGACAGGGGTGGTGAGCAACGGCTCGCAGACCGCCCAGAGCACGGTGCTCTACCAGGGCCTGGCGCCGGAGGAGAGTGTAGATGATATCCTGGCGGTGCTGGTCGATCGGGTGCAAGAGCGCGACGGCCACCTGGACTGCGGTATCCTTGGCACGAAGTACCTGCTGCATGCGCTGACGGACAACGGCCGCGCTGACCTGGCTTATACCATCGCCACGCGGACGACCTATCCGAGCTGGGGACACTGGCTGGAACAGGGCGCCACGACGCTCTGGGAGCACTGGGACGGCACGATGTCGCGCAACCACGTGATGTTTGGCGACATCAACGCCTGGTTCTTCCAGGCGCTGGCGGGCATCCGCCATGACCCCGAGGAACCCGGCTTCCGCAGCATCATCATCGCCCCGCAATTTGTCGGTGACCTGACTTCCGTTAAGGCCGAGGTGGAGACCTTGCAGGGAACCATCCGCAGCGCCTGGCGGGACATCAGCTACGGAAGGGGAGAATATTTCGAGCTGGAACTGACGATTCCGGCCAATAGCCGGGCAACCGTGAAGGTCCCGGAAGGCGCGCAATTCACCTCATTTGCGCACCTGGAGTATGAACCGGGCTACAACCCGATGTGGGTGAATTTCTGGGAACCGGACAGCCCCACGGAAACGGCGCTGGAACCGGGCCACTACATTATTCGATTTCAAATTGGAGGCGAAGAAGACGGATCGTGAAATTGCTGTTTATCTGTCCCCATTGCGACCATGAATTGCACATCCCGCCCACGTACCTGGGCATGAAGGGGCGCTGTAACAAGTGCCAGGGCCGCATTGCCTTGATTGGCAATGCCAACGAGCGCGGGCCGCAGCGAGCGAGTGTCATTGAAGACACGCCGCCCTCTGGCAACGGCCGCGCGAAGCTTTCGTCTCGTCAACAGGCGCTGCTGGAGGAGCTGGGCGTGTCCACGGAGGAGGCGGCGGCATTGGACAAGGAACAGGCTTCGGCGTTGATCCGCGAACGAATCAGCGCCAAACGCCACACCAAGCCCGCCACGGAAAAGCAGATTGCCTACCTCAAGCGACTTGGCGCGCCGAACGCGCAACTGGAGCAAGTGCATACCAAGGAGGAAGCGGCACAACTCATTGAGGAGATGCATCTCCAGCCGACTGCCGCCCAAATGACGTACTTGCGTAACCTCGGCGCCAATGGCGTGCAGCTCGCCCGTCTGAAGACCCGGGGCCAGGCCTCTGCGCTGATTCAGGAGCTGGCCGGCGAAGAGATATAGGGCGTCCCGCATACTCGAAGCCCAAAGTATTCCAACAAAACAGTCTCCCGACCGCGGATCGGTCACAGCTTGTAGCGCGGGGGCTGCACTTAAACAGATCCTTCGGAGCATAATACTGTAGGAACCCGCCCAGTTTCGTGCTATCCGAGTTTTCCGTGGTGCGCAATAGCGGCATAGAGCGCCTAAAATCTGTGGTCATCGGCGTCATCGGCGGATAAAACCAATACATGGCAGGGGACTACGAATCAAAATTATCGGCAAAATCAAGAGCTACACCCGTTGTAGGTGAAGTGGTATAAGGTGCAGTCGTTACCGCTCAAACGCCGTATCAGGCCGCTACCGGCTTCAACGGTCCGTTTTCCCAGACCGTGGGGAAGTGGCTGCCCTGCAAAACCTCACCCAGTTCAACGTCCACCCGGTGGCGCATGTTTCGGCTGCTTTCGGCGCCTTGCCGCTTGCCCTCCAGAATCTCAAACATACGTTCGAGCAATTGATCGGCTTCCGCATCGCTATACACCTGGGGTCCCATGAGGTAGCCTTCGGCCTGAAATGATTCCACCTGCTCCGCAGTCAACATGATAATCAGTCCTCCTGATGGTAATGCTGTTATTGCGCACAAAAGTACATTACCCCATCATAAAAGTCAACTTTACCTTCCGGGCATGCTTCGGCCATAATGAGCACAGCATTACCGCACTCAATGTTTTTCCCTACCTGCAAGGAGTTCTGGCTGCGTGCAAGTGGATCATGGTGAGCGCCCGCCCCGGGTGCATTTTTCAGGCATTGGCGGCACGGCCATGGTCGCGGGGGCCCGTCTCGCCCTGGCTTTGGGCTGGGAGGTGCGGGGCAGTGACAACCCGCTTTACCCGCCGACCTCGGAAATGGTGGCCGCGCTAGGCGTGCCGGTGGCCGAAGGCTATGCCGCGGAAAACCTGGACTGGTCGCCGGACTGGGTCATCCTGGGCAACGCCTTGAGCCGGGGTAACCCGGAGGTAGAAACCGTGCTCAGCCGTCGGATACCCTACCTAAGCCTTCCCGAGTGGCTGAAGCGGCATGTGCTGCAAACGCGCCGCCCAATCGTTTTCACAGGCACGCATGGGAAGACCACGACCACCGCCTTGGCCGCGCATGTGATGACGTCCTGCGGACTGAATCCCGGCTATTTCATCGGCGGGCAGCCCAAAGGATTTCAGCACTCCGCCCGGCTGGGTGAAGCAGGCGCGCCCTTCCTGATTGAAGGTGATGAATACGATACGGCCTTCTTCGACAAGCGCGCGAAGTTTT
>SKJD01000420.1 GCA_007116095.1 Candidatus Hydrogenedentota bacterium | reverse complement strand
CTGGGCGGAGACCAAGGTAACAATGCGTTTCTGGATTGTAGCGTTCCTCTTCGCCCTCCTGAGCCTGAGTACGTTGAAATTCCGCTAACCCGGTCAGGCGATAGCGAAAGTCAGATACGAGTATGTTGTTTCACGAATTCTTACAGGATAAAAGCGTAACCCTGCTGGGACTGGGCCGATCCTCGGTGGCCGCAGCGCGTCTGCTAAAAGTCCGGGGAGCGCATCCGTTTGTGTCGGATGCAGGGCAGGGAGCCGCCCTGGAACCCTATGCCTCCCAGTTGGAAGCCCTAGGCATTTCGTATGAACTTGGGGGGCACGGCAAAGCTGCGTTACGCGAGGCGCAAATGCTGGTCCTGAGCCCCGGGGTGCCTGCGGGTTTGCCCATCCTGGAGGCGCCGCGGGATGCCGGGACACCGATTATTGGTGAGTTGGAGTTGGCGTCGCGTTTGTATACCGGCACAATTTTCGCCATTACCGGCACCAACGGAAAAACGACCACCACCCGCCTGCTACACCACATGATTCAGACGACGGGAAACGACGTGGCGTTGGCCGGTAACAATGAGACGCCTTTTTCGGAAGTTGTGCTGAGCGAGGCCCCACCGCCTTATGTCGTGCTGGAAGTCAGCAGCTACCAGCTTGAAACGACGCAGGAATTCCACCCCCACTATGCCGCTGTGTTAAACCTGACCCCGGATCATCTGGGACGTCATGGTGATTTCGCTGGTTACGCCGCCGTTAAAAAACGCCTGTTCCTGGAGCAGCGTCCTGAAGATTATGCCGTCCTCAACCTGGATGATCCCGTGGTGCGCGATATGGCTTCCGCTACCCGGGCGCAGGTCGGGTACTTCAGCCTGGCACAGCCGGCGGCAGGGGGGCTGTGGCTGCGTGGCGACGAAATTCTGGATGAATCAACGCGCATCATGGCTCATGTGGGTGATGTACCCCTGCCCGGACGCCATAACCTGGCCAATGCCCTGGCGGCCCTCTGCCTGGTCCGGGCCAGCGGCCTGGATTGGGAGAAGGCGCTGGCGGGTTTACGTAATTTTGGCGCGGTGGAACACCGGATCGAGCCTGTTGTTACAATCAATAGCGTAACCTTTTACAACGACTCGAAATCAACCAATATCGACAGCTTGCGGGTGGCGCTGGAGAGTTTTGAAACGCCTGTAACACTCATCGCCGGGGGGGAAGGCAAAGGCAGTGATTATGGGGTGTTGACCTCCCTGGTGCAAGCGAAAGTGGCGCACCTGGTGACCTTGGGGACCGATGCGCCGAAGCTGGAAGCGACTTTCGGGAAGTTGATATCTTGTGAGCGGGCCGGCTCCATGCAGGAGGCTATCGAAAAGGCCTATGCTTTTGCCGTCACCAAGGATAAGCAGCAGCCTGCGGTGGTGCTCCTGTCACCCGGCTGTGCAAGTTTTGACATGTACCTGAATTTCGAAGCCCGAGGGGAGGACTTCAAGGCCCGTGTGCGCGATTTGGCCCGGACCGTGGAAAACGCGGGTAAAGAGGAATGCAAGGCATGAGAAGAGAAACCATTATAATCATCACAACCGTTTTGGCCCTGGTGGCGACCGGCGTGCTGATGGTCTACAGTTCCAGCGCAGCCCTCAGTGACTCGGTCGGGCAGCTTTACCGGCAATTGATTTTTGTGCTTATGGGACTGATAGCGATGGGGATTGCCATTCGTTTCGATTACCACCGGCTCAAGGACAAGGGCATATTCCGCTTGATTGTGTTCTTGTCGCTGCTGATGTTGGTGCTGGTGCTGTTACCGGGTTTTGGGCGCACGGTGGACGGGGCGCAACGTTGGCTCTATATTTTCGGGTTTCAGTTCCAGCCCTCGGAGTTGGCCAAGTTTGGTTTGATTCTCCTGCTGGCGGTGAAAATCAGCAATAACCGCGAACATACCCCCGAGTTTTTCCGGGGCTTTCTGCCGCCGATGTGTATTGCCGCTTTGTTTGCCGGGCTGGTCGTCTTACAACGCGACATCGGGATACCGGTGTTGATGATGGGGACGGCGTTGGTGATGGTGGTCGTATCCGGGGCACGGTGGTTGTGGGTTGGACTTTTTATGGTTCCCATGCTTGGTGCGGGTGTCATGCTCATTCTTATGTTTCCGCACCGCATGCAGCGTATCATCGCTTTCGTCGATCCCTGGGCCTATCGAGACAGCTCCGGCTGGCACCTGATACAGTCGCTTTCCGCATTTGCCCAGGGCTCCTGGATGGGACGGGGCGCCGGAGCCGGTGAGCAAAAGCTGGGTTACTTGCCCGCCGCCCATACGGACTTTATATACGCGGTTATCGGAGAAGAATTCGGCCTGGTAGGGACCTTGCTGGTCCTGGGACTCTTTGCCCTGTTGGTGTTCAACGGACTGCGTGTGGCGGCCCATGCGCAGGATTTCTTTGGCAGCATGCTGGCAGTCGGCATTGTGAGCGCCATAGGCTCGCAGGCCCTCTTCATCATCGCCGTGACCATTGGCTTGCTGCCCACCAAAGGACTGCCATTGCCATTTATCAGCTACGGTGGGACCGCCCTGGTGGTGTTTATGGCCATGTCCGGGGTCCTTGTCAACATTGGTGCGCAGGCCCTGGAACCCCGCGCCGCCCTCCGGAATCGACGGCATGGCCCCGCCCTGGCCTGAAGCAGATAATTCAAAACTACGGGTGCGAATACCGATGAGCAAAACCCCGACCTGGGGAATGAGAAACGAGTTTAGCGTATGCGTATCATGATCACCGGCGGGGGAACCGGCGGGCATATATCGCCAGCCCTGGCGATAATTGAAGAACTGCGGCGCCGTGACCCGCAATTGTTGCTACAGTGGGTTGGTTGCAAAGACAAGCTGGAAGAAAAGGTTTGTGCGCGTAATGGCATACCTTTCCGGAGCTTGCCTGTTTCCGGCTGGCCTCGGAGTCAGTCGATACGCCGACTATGGGTGGGTATCAAGCTGCTCTATTCGTTTCTGCGCGCCTCCCTGTATCTGCGGGCATTCCAGCCACAACTGGTCGTGGGCGTGGGCGGCTACGTCTCCCTGCCCTTGATGTGGACGGCGCAACGCATGGGCATTCCCACCGTGTTGCATGAGCAGAACAAGACCCTGGGCATGGCCAACCGCATGGTGGCTCCCCGGGCGAAGCGGATTTTTTTAAGTTATGCCGATACGGCGGGCAATCCGCCCGAGGCCGCGTCCCGGGTGGTGGGCAATCCGGTGCGTGCGGGGTTTGTGCATCCCCCGGAACAGCAGGCAGCCCGTGAAGGTCTGGGCCTGGACCCGGATTTGCCGACGCTGCTGGTAAGCGGGGGGAGTCAGGGCGCGCATGCGATCAATCTGGCGGTGGCCGATGCTTTGCAGGGGCTATCGGCATCACGGTTACAGGTGATCTGGATGACTGGCAAAGAGGACCTGGACATGGCCCGAAACACAGCGGAAACGTTGGATGTGCCGGTCCTGCCCTTCGCCTATATCGACGACATGCCCCAAGCCTTCGCGGCGGCGGACATCATCATCAGCCGCGCCGGGGCGTCGAGCACCGCGGAAATCGCCGCCATGGGCAAGCCATCCATCCTGATTCCCTACCCCTACGCCACCGACAACCACCAGGAACAAAACGCACGTGCTTTTGAAACGGCCGGTGCGGCGCATTGTCTGCTGGAGTCGGAGATGTCGGCGACGGTCCTGCGTGAACGCATTCTCGAACTGATTGATAATCCCGAGCGACGCGACGCCATGGGCAGCGCCGCCCGGGACTTGGCCAATCCATTGGCTGCGGAGGCCATCGTTGAAGAACTCATGCTCCTGGTCTTCAACACCGACGCCCACAGCGTGGATGGCGCCGACTGATCATGCACACCTAAAAAATCTTGATTACCCCAGCTCTATGGGAGAGCGGAAGGGGGGCCGCCCCTGGAACAGCCGGTCACACAGGGCATCCATTTCCGGGGTTCCCCGGGTGAGCAAGCCGAGCGTACGCGCCTGCGCCGTGTTGAGGGCTCCGGAGAAAAGTCGGGTGAAGGTATTGATGTTGCAGACCAGGGCATTGGGGTCATGTTCGGTGCGCACCTGAATTTCGCCGGCCTCAACATCAAACACATAGTGCAGCAACTTGTCACGTGACACGACCCAGTCGCTGATGTCGAATGCCAGGCTGCCCTTGATGCCAGAAGCCGGACTCAGGGCGCTTACGGCCTTGGCGACATCAAGCACCCGCAGTTGCAGCCGGGTCTGCGCTTCTATGGGCACGCGTTCCGGGAACAGCTCGGGGAGCAGGCTGTTCTGGGGCAGAGTAAAATAGCATTGGTCCGCCTTGTGGGCAAAGTCCGGCAGGGCATGGGCCAACGCCGCCTGGGTGAAATGGCAGGGCGCTTGGAGTTCTTCGACCTCGACATCAACCCCATCGGCCTGCTGTCGGGGCTGGGTCTTGTAGCGCAGGTAGCCGGACAAGGTCCCGTCCTTTTCCTCCAGGACCAGCGTCCGTTGCAGCACCTCTTCCTTCCAGTGCTGTTCCCACCAGGCCATATCCCGGACCGACTGTCCATTGGTCTTGCGCGCACTGGCGCGGTAAATGGCCTTGAGACTGGTGACATCAACCGCCTTGGCCGGACGGACGATCCCGTCCACGGTGGGGAGTTTGTGCAGCAGGCTGGGCCAGGCGCGCAGGCGCAAATCACGCGCCGCCAATTCCCAGCCGTATTTTCGGTAGTAGTCAAAGGAAAACGGCCAGATCGGAGACACTGCGGCTCCCTGCTCGCGCAGGCGTTGAACACTCTTGACCAGCAAGCCACCGGCAAAGCCCTGATTCTGGGCGCCCGGGTCGGTAGCAACACCACTCAGCGCAGCGCCCGGCACCTTGTCGTCGCCCCACCACATGTCTTCGGGGGTGGAGACCAGAACAGCTACCGGATTGCCCTCGGAATCGAAAGCGGCCAACGTGCGCTTGTCCGGGTACCAATCCAGCGCATTAACATTAAAGGCCCTGGTGCCGATACGCGCCAGGGCCTGTAATTCGCTGTCTTGCGGTTCCCGAACCGTGATGTTGTTTTCGTACTGTGGAATTTCCATCGTACAATCCCCCTTTGGGAGTCACTCCCGTTTGGTTAAACAAGGTTTACCACGAAACCGTACGCCGGTTTTCATGGCCACAGTTGATCTTATATATACGCCAATGCCGACGTGAAAGTCCAATTTTGATCCGCCATTCATTTTCTGAATGTTCTCGGGTCTCCTTTGTTGTTTTGAGGGGCCGTCCAGGCATTACCGGTCAAGCTGATTTGTTATGGGGAG
>SKJD01000025.1 GCA_007116095.1 Candidatus Hydrogenedentota bacterium | reverse complement strand
CGTCCTCCATCGTGCCGATGTCCCCACGCCAGCGGTAGCAGAGCCCCCGCGCCATGTAGACCTCGCCGATCACGCCATCACGCAGTTGCTCCATGGCCTCAATGATGCCCGGGTTGCTGCGTATCTGCGTGCCGTGCTGCACGATGCGATCATTACGCTCGGCCGCCTCGACCAGCACCCGGCCCTCATGCACATTGTGCGAGCAGGGCTTTTCGACATAGACGTCCTTGCCCGCTTCGCAAGCCCAGATGGCGGACAGCGCATGCCAATGGTTCGGGGAGGCAATCGAAATCGCGTCGATGTCGTCGTCCTCCAGTATACGGCGGACATCCTTCTCGACATAAGGCCGCGCCAGATCGCGCTCGTCAAATTGTTTCAGCCGATCCTCAAAGAGGTTCTCGTCAATGTCGCACAGCGCGGCCACTTCGACATTCGGCATGCCCATATAACTGCGGATATGCCCGTTGCCCTGGCCGCGGATACCCACCACCGCCACCCGCACCCGCTCATTCGCATCGGCCCAGCCCGTTTTACTCGTGCCCAGGAGCGTCGCGCCGGCAGCCAACGTCGCCGTGCCCTGCATAAACTGTCTACGTGTCAAGGGACTCATCGTATCGCTCTCCTTTTCCCGTCGGATATGATAACTTCAGACGCCTGTGACGCCGCACAGACCCTGCGCCTAGTGTAAACCATGCGGAAAGGAATTGCCAAGCAGCGCGGTGGCATGCGGCAGGCAAAGCGGATTTGGTATTATCGTGGTCAGCGGGCCTGTGGACAAAATCGATTTGCTGATTTGTGCAGGAATTTATGGGTGTAGTTCTGATATTATCGCTTAAGTCGATACGTTATGTGGAGTAGCGAACTTTAGTTCGCCCTTCGTGAGATAGCACGAAGGGAAGAGGAAGACAATCGCCCAGCTTGCCAACAGTTCCGACCTAAAGCGGCGCCGCCACCCCGGGTAAAGCTCCCTAAAGAAAGGGTGTAGTTCTGATATTACCGATCTTGTCAATTCATAACAAAGCGTAGGGGCGAACCTTGTGTTCGCCCGCGTGGGTGGGGTTTCCCACCCACGTCATCCCTGCGAAGGCAGGGAACCAGTTCGTTGACTTAACATGGGATACCGTTACCAAGCCTTGCGACCATGCGCCCCAACATGCTGCTGTATTGTTATGTTTTCACGCAGTACTGGATTCCTGCCTGCGCAGGAATGACGATGCGGGGGCTTCGCGTCCGTGTTTTCCGTGCTTTCCGTGGTAAAAAATGTTGTTTTGGGCGGGTACGGGGCCCCGCCCCTACTCCGAAATACAAACGAAGCGAGCTACGTTACTCCAATACAAACGAAGCGAGCTTCGTTACTCCGGTACGGGGGGGCCGCGCCGTGTGTTAGACTGGCGTGGTGGCGGTATTCATCCATCCAACCTGCTGGGAGAATGAACATCATGTCGTTGCGGGAGACGCATGCAATATTCGTGGGCGGCTTGTTGTTGTGTTGTATCGTATGGAGCATGGCGCTGTTTGCGCGTTTTGACGCGGCGGCGCCGTGGTTCGTGCAGCTCCTTCCGATTGTCACGGTATGGGGCCTGGGGGCTGCGGCCCTGGTGTCGGGCCTCTATTTCTGGGATTCAACACGCAAGAAACCATGAGCTTACGACGTATCCCCTTCACAACGCGCCGACGTCCGGCGCTGTATCACTTCGCAATCCTCCTGGCGCTGGGCCATGCGCCGCGGGCACTCGCCTGCGCCACCTGTTTCGCGGGCGCGGATTCGGATCAGACCACGGGCCTGAACCTGGCCATCGGCGTGTTGCTGGGCGCGTTGACCGTGCTGATGCTGCTTTTCAGCGGGGTCGCCTGGGGTATTTCCCGCAATTTGGCCGCGGCCGGGGAGGAAAAACCGGCGGCGCCATCGGCCCCCTTTCCCAAGCATGACGCGGACAGGTAAAATAGCGGTATGAATCGACTTTTTAACTATCCGCTGCTCTCCTCGGCCCATGGGGACGAGATCGATCGCCTCATGATCGCGATGCACGGCTTTATCGGCCTGTTTTTTTTGGGCTGGTTCCTCTTTTTCGGGTACTGCCTGATTCGCTTCCGGGCAGGTCACCGGCAACGCGGCCGCTATCAGGGCCTGAAGGGCCGCTGGGTCTACTACCTGGCGGGGGCGGTGCTGGTGCTGGAGCTGTTCTTCGACCTGGGGCTATCGCGCCCCTACGGCGACACCACGCAATACCGGGACGACACGGTCAACGCCCAGGCGACGGCTCCCCTGGAAGTTCGCGTGGTGGCCCAGCAGTTCGCCTGGAACGTGCATTACCCCGGACCGGACGGTGTTTTTGGCGCAACCCGGCCGGAGCTGGTGCGGGAAGAGAGCAATCCGATGGGACTGGACGCCGGGGACCTATCCGCACAGGACGACCTCACGACCTTGAATCATCTGGTGCTGCCGGTGGACCGCCCGGTGCGGATTTATCTGAGCTCGAAGGATGTGGTGCACAGCTTCTCCCTGCCGGAGTTCCGCGTTAAGCAGGACATCATCCCCGGCATTGAAACGGAGCTGCTTTTCACGCCGACGATGACCACGGCGACTTTTCAGGAGCGCATGGGCGATCCAACGCGGCGCTTTGAGATTGTCTGCGCCCAGCTTTGCGGGCTGGGGCATTATCGGATGCGGGGCTTTGTCACGGTGCTGGAAGCGGAGGCGTTTGCCGACTGGCTGGAAGCGCAGACCCCGCATTTTTCGGAGGAATACGATCCCTTCTGGGATTGAATCCGGCAGGACGCCGGCGCTTTTCGGGGGACATCGGGCGCTGCCGACATTAGGACGCCCATCATCCAGGGGAGGTATCTTACCCATGGCTACGGTGATTTTGGCGCAGGACGTGGCTTCCTTGGGCTTGTTGTTCGCGGAGGGGCGGCTCGACACCCCCCTGGGAGAAATCATTACGGCGGTGGAAACCTGGCAGCGGGAACAGGGACGCCGCATCGGCGAAACGCCCGAAGATTTTCTGGAAGTGCTGATTTTTCTGCTGCTCTTTGAGCCGGGGGACCCAAAAATACCGGTCGCCAAAAGTCTACAGGACAGTTACCAGGCGATGCGGGCGCTCCCCCTCCAGGCGATGCTGCCAAAGCTCCTCAGCTACGATCATGTCTACTGCAACGACGAGGGTTCCCACTGGACGCGGCTGGCAAGCCCGGCCGACGGCATCCACGAGCAGGAGTTGTTCGAGGTCTGCTATGGCGGTGATGAGGCGGCCTACCGAGAGAAGCGCCGGTTGCGTGAACACATGCGTCCTTTTTTTGCGACGGACATTAAACCTCCAAATCCGAAGGAGGTGCAGACCTTCCTGACGGTGCACGGAATCTCCGAGACGTTGCTTTGGGAACGCTCCCGACCCTGCAACGCAGCGCGTCGATAAGCCCGGTTGGCGCTCCGGACCGCCCCTGAAACACCGCGCCGGGCGCGCCGTCCTTGCACAGGCTCGACCGGGCGGGTATACTTGCACCCATACCCCGGAACAGCGCCGTGTGCTTGCATGCTGTGCAATGTCACGCTGCCGGGGCAACGCGGCGCCAAGGTCGGCGCGGCGCGACCTCATTTGAATGATTGAAGGACAGCAGTCGCAATCGGCGGGCGCGTATAATCGCAGACGCGGCCCGAGCCAGGCGACCTTACCCCATAGATGCGGAGAGCCGTTTCGATGAGTGAAGTACCGGTACAACAAGACGAAACCCGCTGGCTGCGGCATTTTTCCAAGTTCCTCTGTGGCATGACCCTCTGCCTGATCTTTTTCGGCGGGCAGGTCAAGAGCCATGAGGCGGGCCTGGCCGTGCCGGACTGGCCCCTGACTTTCGGCCACAACCCGATCACCTATCCGCCTTCGGAGTGGGTCGGCGGGGTCTTCCACGAGCATTTCCACCGGCTCTTCGCCGGGGTGGTCGCCGCGTTGACCGTGGTCCTGGCGGTCTGGCTGAAATACCAGGCGCCGTTGCCCTGGCTGAAAAAGGCGGGCGTCCTGGCGGTGGTCGCGGTCTTGCTCCAGGCCCTGCTCGGCGGGCTGACGGTTATCTTCCAGTTGCCCACCCTTATCTCCAGTTCCCACGCCCTGCTGGCGCAGACTTTCCTGGTGATCCTCGTGGTCATCGCCTACGGCCTGTCCAAGGAACGTCGGCAACGGGTGGAGGAACCTGAGGAGGAAGGCGAGAACTACCACTACCGCCCGCTGCTGAAGGGCGCGTGGATCACCGTCGGCCTGGTCTACATCCAACTCTTGCTCGGGGCGCTTATGCGCCACACCGGATCCGGGCTGGCCATCCCCGACTTCCCCACGGTCGCCGGACGCTGGCTCCCCTTCCTGAACCAGTCCGCGCAGGACTGGGTGAACAACTGGCGCTTTGATCAACAGGCCTACGCCATCGGCATGCCCATGGGCGACGTGAGCCTGATGCAGATGTGGATTCACTTGTCGCACCGGCTGGGCGCCCTGGCCCTGCTGATCGCCGTGCTCTACCTGGTCTGGCTGGCCCAGCAGGAAGACGCCCTGCCGCCGCGCATCTGGAAGGCCCTTTCCCTGCTCTTCGTCCTGATCGCCGCGCAGATCAGCCTGGGCATGTTTACGCTGTGGACCGTGAAGCAACCGATCATCACAAGCCTGCACGTCGTCACCGGGGCGGGTATCCTCGCCACGAGCGTGCTCTTCCTGCTGCGCGTCTGGCCGCTTACGGACCCGGAGCAGCACATCCAGGCGCAGTTGGAGGACGCCGCCGCGTTACACTACCCGAAGTCCACGGTCTCGGAGTAACGCCTGCATGCCCCTGATCTCCAAGTCCATATTCTCCGCCTATCTGGAACTGACCAAGCCGCGCATCCTGATGATGGTGCTCGTGACCACCGTCCTGGGCTTCGCGCTCGGGGGATCGGTGCTCGCGCCCTTCCCCTATGGCCGGCTCCTGCTCACACTGATCGGCACCGGGCTCGCCTCGGGCGGGGCGGCGGTGCTGAATCACTACCTCGAACGCGAAGTCGACTCCCGCATGGCCCGCACGCGCAACCGGCCCCTGCCCCAGGGCGTGATACCGCCCCTGGCCGCCCTGATCTTCGGGGTGGTTCTCCTGGCCGCAGGGCCGCTCTTCCTCTGGTGGACCGTGAACACCCTCGCCGCCCTGCTGGCCCTCAGCAGCGGCGTGCTCTATGTGCTGGTCTACACGCCGATGAAACGCTACACCTGGCTGAACACCCCCATGGGCGCGATCCCCGGGGCGATCCCCCCGATGATCGGCTGGGCCGGGGCGCGTGGGCAGCTCGATGTCG
>SKJD01000098.1 GCA_007116095.1 Candidatus Hydrogenedentota bacterium | reverse complement strand
GCAATCAAAGGAGGACACAGACAATGAAACGAACGAAAAAGGGCTTTACCCTGATCGAACTGTTGGTGGTTATCGCCATCATCGGCATTCTGGCGGCCATCTTGCTGCCGGCCCTGGCCCGGGCGCGGGAAGCGGCGCGGCGAGCCAGTTGCGCGAACAACCTGAAGCAGTTCGGACTGATCTTCGAGATGTACTCGAATGAAAACCGCGGCATGTATCCGGGCATGAACCAGTGGATGCTGAACCAGTGGACCCTGGGGTTGGATTCTACCGGACTCTACCCGGACTACTGGAACGACCCCAGCGTCATGATTTGCCCCTCGGACTCCCGCACCTCGGACTGGGTCGCGGGCAATCAGACCAACTTCTTCTTTGAAGACGACATCGCCGGGATGCTCGACAAAGTCACCCGTACCGGACATCCGGTGGAAGACGCCATCCGACACACCATTCTCTCACACCCCATCTCCTACGCCTACATGCCCTATGCCGTGCGCACCAACTCCCAACTCGTGGCCGTGGCTTTGGGCATGTGCAACGACTTCATGAATGATCCCAATTTCAGCAACGCGAATGCCGTATTCTTCGGTCAGCCCCTTATTCAAGATCATGGCGGGCCCGCTGAATGGAATGGGATTCAGAATTTCTACACGCCCTACCGGGGCATGCAAGACTACAACGCCGCCGCCAACCCGGCTTCTACGCAGAATTCGGGCCAGTTGCACCTGGACGACGACGGCAGCCCGCTCCCCAGTACCTACACCCGTCTGAAGGACGGCGTCGAGCGTTTCTTTATCACGGATATCAATAACCCGGGCGCCAGCGCCATGGCCGCAAGCACGCTTCCAGTGATGTGGGACGCCTGGAGCAACAGCGAAAACTGGCATGGCGACACCGGCGGTACGGGCCGCTTCAACCACATCCCGGGTGGCAGTAACGTGCTTTTCTTTGATGGGCACGTCGAATTCATCCGTTTCCAGGAAAAGATGCCCGTCGAAGCGCCTTATCCGCCCAACGCCAGCGGCACCAACGCGGCAGCCTATCGCATGGCCTTCCAGAACATCTGGGCCGGCATGGGCTGACGTTTGGAGCTAAGGCAAGCCCCATTTTACAGTAATGTATAGACCAACGTAGGCGTACGAAAAACACAATCCGAAAATAACGCAAACGCCCTTTGCTTCCTCGCATTGGGTTCGGCCCGGAATACCATCGCCAGGGTATGGCAGGTGTTCCGGGCCTCTTATCTTGTCAGTCCACAGCAAACAATAATTTTGCTTATAGTGTGATATTTGGTTTGCGATATTGACCTTGCTGTCACAGACTGCTATCCTTAGGTGCGGCTCAATGATAAGCTGGGTCGTGAATCAGTAACACGAAAAAAACAGCGTAGGGTGACAACGCTTTCAGGGGCACACGGGAGAATACATGCAACGCAAGTTTCCAGGGGTACGGGTATTGTGTGGCGTATTGCTTTGCCTGATGGGATTCCAGGCGCAGGGGCAGGTTATCAATGAATTTATGGCCTCCAACGGCGCGACCATCGCCGATGCCGATGGCGATTATGAAGACTGGATTGAACTGTACAATCCCGGTAGCAGCGCCATCGATCTGACCGGTTATTACCTCTCCGACGACTTTGAGAACCCCCAGAAGTGGCAATTCCCAAGCGGAAACATCGAACCTGGCGAACATTTCCTGGTCTGGGCCTCGGGCAAGGACAAGGTAGATAGCGACGGCTTCTTACATACCAATTTCAGCATCAGCGCGGACGGGGAACCCCTTATCCTGATGACGCCGGACGGCGAGACCATCCTGGACTTTGTCCCGTCCCTGGAAGTTCCCCGGGACATTTCCTATGGCCGTGCAGGCGATGGCGCGAATTCCTGGGTCTTTTTTGCAATACCTACCCCGGGGACGGCAAATGAGGCAGAAGGCTATCAGGACCTTCTCCTGGCGCCACAGTTTTCTCATGATGCCGGTTTTTATTCAGAAGGCTTCTACCTGGAACTGACCCATCCCGATCCGCAAGCCAGCATCTACTACACCCTGGACGGCAGCACCCCGGACCCGGATTCCGCGATTCTCTACACGGAACCTATCAGGATTGAAAGCAGGGAAGGCGAGCCCGATGTATTCTCCATGATTCCCACGGCGCCCCCATCGGAATGGCGTGCGCCCTTGTCGGCGAGTTTTAAGTCTACCATCGTAAAAGCGATTGCCGTGCGGAGCGGCTTTCTTCCCGACACGCATCGCACCCGAAGTTATTTTGTTGATGATTCCATAGACGAACGATATGCCATGCCAGTCATTTCTATATCCACCGATGCGGACCATTTATTCAGTGACGCAACGGGCCTCTTGGTGCCAGGCGATCTGTACAACGACGGATCGCAATGGGGACACCAGGGAAACTATACCCAATCTGGTGAAGCATGGGAACGCCCCATTGATTTGGAGTATTTTGAGAAAGACGGCTCGCTGGCCTTCAGCACCGGCGCAGGCTTACGTATCCATGGCGGTTCGACGCGACGGATGGACCAGAAATCCTTGCGAATATACTTCCGTAACCGATATGGCATGGACAGCCTTGAGTACCCCCTATTCCCGGACAAAGACGTCTTGGAGCATCGCCGGATCATTTTGCGCAGCATACGCGCCTATTCGCCCAACGACGAGTTTTATCAAAGTCTCTTTAATGAAGAGGACTTGGAGCTTCAGCACGCCCAGCCCGCCATCGTCTTTATCAACGGGGAATTCTGGGGCCTGCATATGATTCGTGATCGAATCGACCAGCATAACCTCACCATTCACCATGATCTCGATGTTGACGAAATTGATCTGGTAGATGGCAGTACTTCCATGTCCCCAAAACAGGGTTCCATGACCGAGTTCATAGAGCTGATGGAGTATATTGATCCGAATTTCAACCGGCTTCATGCCAATACCGGTGTGCCAACCCCAACGACACTTCAGGCCCCGGAGGCCTATGCGCATGTGGCCTCCCAAATGGACATTGACAACTTCATTGTCTATCAGTTGGCTGAGATTTATTCGGCCAATTATGACTGGCCCGGAAAGAATCTTGATTTCTGGCGCGCCAAGGATGCTGGCATTCCCTGGCGCTGGATTCTCTTTGATGTTGAACTCGTTTCACCGGCTGATCGTGACATGCTCAGCTACGCAACAGCGATTGATGGCCCAACGCCACCGCCGAGTTACGCACCCAATTCCCCGCGGGCGACCTTTTTGCTGCGCGCATTGCTGGAAAATGAAAGCTTCCGAAACGCCTTTATAAACAAAACCGCCGACTTATTGAACACAACCTTGAAACCGCAGGTTGCACACGAGAAGCTGGACCGCATATACAACCGGGTAGGCGATGTAATAGCAGAACATAGTCAACGCTGGAAACGTCCGGGGACTTGGAACTGGGGCAACAACCGTAACCGGCTTCGAAGCTTCGCCAACCAGCGCCCAGGCTACATGCGGCAACATACCAAAGACTTTTTCGACCTTCCCGGGCTAGCGGAGGTCACCGTGGATGTAAATGTGTCGGGGCGGGGGACGGTGCAGATCAACAGCATCACGATCAATGAGGACACGATTGGCCTGACGGATCCGGATGTGCCCTATCCATGGTCGGGCATCTATTTCCAGGGCATGCCAGTCACGCTGACGGCGCACCCGGAGCCTGGCTTCCACTTCTCGCACTGGGAGGGCCTGGGTGATAAGGCGCTGATCGAAAAAGGCAGCACAGCTACGCATGAAGTCGTGCTCACGCTTGCTGAGGACGCCACGATCAGCGCGGTCTTCACTGCCGAACCAGTCACCGCCCTGCTGCATTACTGGCATTTTAACGACCTTCCCGGGGGAGAGCTGGACAGTATTCCAGCGGACTTCAGCCTCCAGGGCAATGCTGTTATCAGCTATCCGGGCAGCGGCCCCGGCTATATGGACCGTGTCAACGACGGTACCTTGCTCAACGCCCGGCTGGAGGCGGATGCGGGACGCGGCCTGCGGGTGCGCAACCCGTCGGATACGCGGGAATTCCAATTGACACTCCCCACCACCGACTATGAGGACATCGTCCTGCGCTATGCCGTGAACCGCACCAGCAACGGCGCGCAGCTACAAGCGCTGGAATACCGCACGACAGCGGATGGTCTGTGGACAGCCTTTGGCGATCCTGTCACGGTGACAGAAGAATACCGACCCGTGGTCTTTGATTTCAGCGACATTGACGCGGTCAATGACAATCCCGATTTTGCGGTGCGATTGCTATTCGAGGGCGCCGAGGCGGCGAACAGCTCCGGCAACAACCGTTTCGACAACATATCGGTGGAAGGCCAACCCACTGGCGACGTGCTCTTGCCGCCGCAGCTTATCGGCAGTGTGCCGCGTCAGTACCTGATTGCAGGCGACAACCCCACGGAGATCAACCTGAACCAGGTCTTCGCCACCGATCCGGCCGCCTCCGTGATATACAGCACAACGAACAGCAACCCCAATGCCCTGCTTACTTCTTTCACAGGCAATGTCTTGCACTTACATCCACAGCAACAGGGCGGCGCTGTCGTAACGGTGACCGTGTCCGACGGGGAAAACCCGGCGCTGAGCACAGACTTCGAAGTGCTGGTATATCCCACGCCGCATTCGTTGCAAGACAGCGACTACGCCTTTACTACCTGGTCGCCGGAAGCGCCGGAGCACAGTTATCCGCCGCACATGCTCTTTTTACAGAGTGACCTGACGGATCCCGGCTTAGAGGCGCCGCTGGACTACGCCTATGCCATACCCTACGACGACTACCACGAAGACGATGTGGACACCTTGGGCTTCCCCTACAACAACACCCGCCGTACCCGCCTCAATGGGCTGGGCGATGACGGCATCTCCTTCATCAATACCGGGCGTGATCGCGATCTCGGCGGCGCCCTTTTAGCACTCGACACCACCGACCTCAGTGGCCCGGCCTGGGTCGCGTGGCTGGGCGGCACGGTGTTGACCAATGAGCGCAGCTATGAGTTGCGCCTGCAATACCGCATCGGCGCTTCCGGCCCCTTCCAGGACCTGGTGCATCAGGGCGAACCCGTGGCCTATACCGTACGACCCGATGGACACAGCGAACCCATCGGTCCCGCGCCTCTGCCCGCCGACGCATTGGGCCAGCCCTATGTCCAGTTGCTGTGGCGCTACCATCATGTCGGCGGCGACAGCGGCCCGCGCTCGGAGCTGCGCCTGGACGATATCGTGGTGAGTTACATCGAGGGCGCCACACCACCGCCGGAAGTGAGCACGCCGCTTCCCCTGCAAAGCCTGGTGGAGCAAG
>SKJD01000200.1 GCA_007116095.1 Candidatus Hydrogenedentota bacterium | reverse complement strand
CACGTGCGTGAGATGATCGTCGCGGGCAACGAAGAAGACCGCCGCGCCGCCGTCATGAAGCTCCTGCCCTTCCAGAAGCAGGATTTCCTCGGCATCTTCGAAGCCATGCAGGGCCTGCCCGGGACGGTGCGTCTGCTGGACCCGCCGCTCCACGAGTTTGTCGGTAGCCTGCTCGAAGACGAAAAGGAACTGAACAACCTGGCGAAGCATGTGGGCCTGTCGGCGGACGTCGTGCGCAGCCGCATTAACGAGCTGCATGAATTCAATCCGATGCTCGGCCACCGCGGTTGTCGTCTGGGGATCGCCTATCCGGAAATCACCGAGATGCAGGCCCGCGCCATATTCGAGGCCGCTGCCGAGCTGAGCGCCAAGGGCGTCAAGGTCTTCCCGGAAGTCATGATTCCGCTGGTCGGACACCAGAACGAATACAAGAACCAGGCCGCTATCGTGCGGAAGGTCGCCAAGGAAGTCCTGGACGCCACCAAGGCCGACTTCAAGTTCCTCGTCGGCACCATGATCGAAATCCCCCGGGCTTGCCTCGTGGCGGACAAGATCGCCGAAGAGGCCGAGTTCTTCTCCTTCGGCACCAACGACCTGACCCAGATGGGCTTTGGCTTCTCCCGCGACGACATCGGCGGCTTTCTCCCGCAGTATCTCAAGGAGGAAATCCTGCCGAAGGACCCCTTCCAGTCCCTGGACCAGGAAGGCATCGGGCAGCTCGTCGAGATCGGCGTGCAACGGGGTCGCAACGCCCGGGCCGATCTCAAGATCGGTATCTGTGGTGAGCACGGCGGCGATCCGGACTCGGTGAAGTTTTGCCACCGCACAGGCCTGAACTACGTGAGCTGCAGCCCCTTCCGCGTGCCGATTGCACGGTTGGCTGCCGCCCAGGCTGCGCTGGAAACCCCGCGCAGCTAAGCGTATCCCTGACAAGCATACGGCGTCGAGCATAGACCGCGCCTGACACGAACATCGCGACACCGCCCCCCGGCATGGTAATTCCTGTGCCGGGGGGCTTTTTTGCTATGATGAGCTATAGGGGAAAGCAATACATAACTTGGGGCAATCACAGCGGCCCCTTGGCGTCTTATCGGCATCGCGTGCATTGGCGTACATTCGTGGATCATGATCTGCGGCTCATTTGATCCGCCTATGAACGCGAATACACCCGAATCATTTCACAACGATTAGAACGGTGGGGATTGGTGGTCCCGATTGCTTTGCATAGTGCTATATTGAGCCCCGATCCTGAGGCACTATGTTGTTGCTTTGGGCAAACTCTATGTTCGCTCAAAAATCTGTGTAATCTGTGGATGAAACTTGCCCCACATTAACCTCCGGGGAGATGATGACCATGCGATTCCATGTGCTACGATGGACCCTGTGGCTTGTTGTGCTTTGTTTGGGCTACCCGGCGGTGGCGCTGTCTATGGAGGGCGGGGTGTCGGTGCGTGATTTCGGGGCCCGGGGCGACGGTGTGCACGATGACACTAAAGCATTTCAGGCGGCCCTGGACGCCGTGGCGGAGGTCGGCGGCTGGGTTCATGTTCCACCTGTCGGCCCGGGCATGGGCTATGTCCTCAGCCACACGGTGACCATCCCGGAGAGCGTCGCCCTGATCGGCATGCCGGCCGGTGCGGGGAGCAATGTGCGTGCGGTCTTCACCACGCCGGACAGCAACATACGCGGCGCCAAGATCTTTGCGCGCCCCCGGCCGGATCAATACGAGGGTCCACAGAAAGCCCCGCTCTTCCGACTGAGCCCGGGAGCCACGGTGCGGGGATTCTGGATTCTCTATGACGAACAGCCCATGCCCTCGGATGCGGCATTTCAAGACCCCGACTCCCCCTACTACTACCCCGATTTCGCCACGGCCCGCGAACACTTCATCGCGGATCATGTGAAGCCCTACGGCCCGACCTTCTACGGCGAGGGCCTGGTCAATGTGGTGCTGGAGGACATCGTCTGCGACCGCGCCGTGGATTTCATTTACATCGCCACGGGCGGCAAATGCCATTTTCAGCGCCTGACTTCCTTCGGCTACCGCCGGGCCATCGTGATTGAGACGGCTTTGGACGTGATGCATGTCCACAACTACGAATGGGTGCCGAACACCGGACCGCTCTCCCCCGGTGGCCCCTTCGCCGCCTACGACGGCGCACACTTTTCCTGGGTCTACGGTATCATCGCCTCCCAGCCCGACAATGTCGGCATCCAGCTCGGCCATGTCGACGGCTACAGCCTGTCCGACGTCACCTTCTTCGGCATCCACACCGGCCTGCGGCTAGGTTACAGCGACGCCTATCCGCTGGAGAACCCGGTCACCGGCAAGCCCGCCGCAACGATTACGCCCGGCAACGGTCCCTGGGGCGACATCAGTGGGCTCAAGGTGGACCAGTGCGTCATCGGCGTGCATTTCGTCTGGCCTACGCACCTCACCAACCGCGTGGCGAATGCGCTGATATTCACGGGCTACGACGACGGGGTCGCCTTCATGGAGGCGCAAGACAACGAGGACAGCAAGCGTATTGCGCGTCAGGGCGCTTTTGTGGTGGAACCCAGCCACAGCCGGGAGAACAACACGGGCTACGTCGCCACCTTCATGGCGAGCAACACGATCATCGCCTCTTTCGAGGACAGCGGCCGCTTCGCCCACGCCTCCGCCAACGTACGCAGCGCCAACGGCCGCGCCTTCCTGTTCGACGGAGATATTTTTCTGGAATTGTCCGGAATTCAGATCAACCCGCCCTATCATAAGGAGCTGGTCTGGGCGACCGGTCCCCACGCCGAACGGGTCCACGCCCGCCTGCGCGGTTACCTACTCGGCTTCGAGCCGCAAGAGGACTTGACGATCGCCCTGGATACGTCGACGGAATAAGAGAGTATGGGCCGTCCGCCTCGTCCAACGACCAACGGCCTCAGCGTCGGCCCCGGTCGACCGGGGCGCGGTTATCCGTGAGGACGGTGCCGGCGATGTTGCGACTGTGGACGCGGGAGAACTGCGTAACCCGTGTGCCCATCCGCGGCTTGTTCATGATGCCCTTTCCCGCCAGCTCCGCCACCATCTCTTGCAGCCGTACGCCCGAGGCAAGGTGGTTCAGCCAAGGCCCTTCCGGCCAGTGCTTGCCATCCAGCAGCCCATCGTCGTCCAGGTCGTCGGGGTCGATTTTGACGGCGACAAAGACGGTGTTGATGCTGGTCTGCGCCTGGAAGACATAAACAGCGTGAAAGACGGCATTCAAGGTGGTGTAGACATCCCGAATGACATCGGCGTTCATGCCGCCGTAGCTGCCGATGGCGTTGAAGACCACGCTGCCACCGGTACGCAAGTTGGCCGAGACAATCTCGAAGAACTCCTTCGTCGCCAGGTGATAGGGCAGGTAGGCGCCATAGGGGCCGCCGGAGGCGTAGGCATCGATCACAACGGTTCCATAGGGCGTGCGGTTCCGTCGGAGCCAGTTTCGCCCGTCCTGCTGGGCGATGCGCAGGCGTTCGTGCTCTGGCACGGTAAAGTAACGCCGCGCCACGTCGATCACCATCGGGTCAATTTCTACCACGTCCACCTGCATCTCGGGATAATAGGCCAGGAAATCCTTCGGTCCAGTTCCCCCGCCCAGCCCGATGAAGAGGCTGCGGTCGATGCTGGGATTCAGCACCAGGGGCACATGGAAGAAATCAGTGTACTCGAAACCACCGGTGGAAGGATTCGCCAGGGACATGGTGCTCTGGATGTCCTGATTGAAGCGTAGTATACGGTGCGCGCCGATGTCTTCCACAATGATGTGGTGGTAGGCGCTATATTCCTCGAAGACAATATTGCCCCGGGATTGCCCCACGGCTAGCTGGGGTACGCTGAGCAGCAAGCACCCTGCCAGCACCGTCACGGGCAACAGGCGCTTTCCCGTTGCCAGCAAGCCTAGCCCCGCCAACGCCAGCACGGCGGCCAGGGCATAGAGACTCTCACGCACGCCAACGTACACAATGAGCACCTGCGCAGTCAGGATTACGCCGAAAATGCTGCCAAGCTCGGAGAGGGCGGCGATCCGTCCGACGCTCTTGCCCACGCGGGCCAGTTCGCTGGTCCCCAGCTTGATGGCTTGCGGCAGGATGGTGCCCAGGAGGAGATTGGGCACAAAGGAGGAGAAGAGGGCGGCGGCGTAGGGGTGCCAGGCAATGGCGAAGTCAATCTCGAAGAGGCGCGCACCGATCCAGCCCGCCAACGTCTCCACCGAGGCTGCGGCCAGACCACCCAAGAGCAGCATGAGCCCCAGCACACGGAATGAATAGTAGCGGTCGGCCAGGTAACCACCGAGGTAATAGCCCAGGCTGATCCCCGCCAGACAGACCGAAATCACGGCGGCCCAGACCTGTAGGGCCCCGCCGAAGTCGCGCTCGAGGATGCGGACTATCAGGAATTGCAAAACCATGACCGAGGCCCCGGAGACGAAGACGCAGGCCCCCAGCAGTAACTTGAAGTTCCAGGTCGAAACCTTGGATGTGTCAGTAGCTCGCATTTCGGACACCACCTTTCGCCGAAACTTCCGGCAGGTCCATTTGCAGTGCAAGATTAGAAAAAGTACTGGGGACACTTGCCCCGGTATCTTCTGTTGTCCTCCATAGTGCCATGAATTCAGGGGCAGGCACAACAAAACTGCTTTGATGCCTACCCGACATGGCTATCCGGACTGAATTGTTGGTATAACGTGTTGTTGGAGTAGGGCGTTGGCAAGATGCCAGGCTGCGCTTGCCTTGCCACTACGCCAATGGATAGCAAAAACCTATTTACATGGAGGCGCTCATGATAAAAAGACTGATACTTTCGACCATCTGTTTCACTGCGCTGTGCAGCATGGCCCTGTTTCTGCCGGGTTGTGGCGGAGGCGATTCCCAACAACAAGGCTCCTTCGAGGTGGACGGCAGCGAGCCGGGGCGCCAGCAATTGCGACCCATGCGCCCGCGTGAGGCGCCTGCGGAGGATGCGCCAGAAGCCGTCGAGGCGCCGATAGCCGAGGAGTCGACAGAAGAGTAATCCAGGTTATGTTGGCAAATTATGCCGCAACATAGCGCATTACGCCAGCCAGGAAGGAGGCTTGGTGCGGGCCCCGGTGCTTCCAAACACGCACAAGCTCCTGTGGAACATAGACTTGGCAGGCTGTTGCTCTTTGGTTTGGAGTTTGGCAAGCATTTTGCTCACTCCAATGGCGCTATATAAAAAACCAAGGAGGTGTAAGGATTCATGTATACATCCGCACAAGGCATGTACCGATCCCGGCGGGGGATGATTCTGGGGGTGTGCCGGGGCCTCGGGGAGTACTTCGATTTATCGGTTT
>SKJD01000361.1 GCA_007116095.1 Candidatus Hydrogenedentota bacterium | reverse complement strand
ACCCGGATCATTAAGGGCACGCGAATACAGTGCTCGTACATGAAGGGACCTTTGTACACCAACCGGTTGCGGGTGTCCATATCACCATGGTCCGAGGCGAAAACGACCACGGTGTCGTCACGTAGCCCCAAGGCTTCAAGCCGATCCAGCACCATACCGACTTCCGCGTCCACCAGGCGACATTTCTCCCGGTATACCCGGCGATAATGCTCCCAGAAGCGTTCCGGCTTGTCTATAAAATAGACGCCCTGGTCCGCTTCCATGAATTGGCGTTGCGGGGCAGGCTTGTCTTCCAGGGTATCCGCCCAGGAGGGCGGACGGGGGACCGGCACGGGTTCATCGATCTCGGGTACTTCTTCGGGTTGCTCGAAAAAGCCAAACTCGTAGATGTCATGCGGATCGAGATAATTGACAAAGAGGGCGAAGGGGGTATTCGTCGCCGCGGCATTGACACGCTCATCTAGATAATCCAGCGCGGCATGGGTCATATCGCTGTCGGGGTAGAAGTCCAGCTTCGCGACATCAAAATGCGTTTCGAAATGCCCCCCGTTACCCAGATGCCACTTGCCAATATAGCCCGTATGATACCCGGCGTCTTTAAGGCGAATCCCTAGCGTTTCCGTACCTTCAGGCAGGGCATCTATCAATTCGCCCTGGTGATCCACCGAATGGATATTGCCCAAGACACCGCTGCGATGCGGGTAGAGACCGGTGTAGATGGATGCCCGACTCGGGGAGCATTGCGGCGTGGTGCAAAAGGCATGATCGAAGACCACGCTTTCCCCGGCCAGTTTATCCAGGTTCGGCGTGTCGTAAAAGGGATCCATGAATCCCATCGCTTCCCAGTGCTGCTGGTCCGTTACAATAACCAGCAGATTGGGACGTTCTTCATGGGCATGAACAATCCGACCGTGCTGTGATTGCGAGAGCATGGCGGCGCCGCTGGCGAACAGGGTTCCCTGTAAAAACCGACGGCGGGTGATACCTGATTGGTATTTCACGCTACGACCTTCTCCTGTATTTCCCCACCATAGCGACTATTCCTCCGAATGAAGGTTTCTTTCGTCGCCCTGATGCAACTCTCTGCGCGACTTTGGATCGCGCATCGAGACAATCCAGTAACCAATGCTCATAGCCATCACCACGGCGGCCAGTCCGAATACCTGAATGGACTCCATGTCATCGATATCCATAACGATGACCTTACGGGCCACCGCCATCAGCGCCGTTGCCATAACGATCTTCACATGGATAATGTCTTCACGCAGGTAAATGGTGATATTGACATATATCTCAATCGCGATCAATACTGCCATGAACGCGCCGAATGTTGCAAGGATGTCCGTAATTTCCAGCAGAAAATAGGGCGGATCAAGAATCCGCTCGTACAGTACATAGATAACATCCAACACGCCCCACAGTATTATGGCCGTCATCAGGATGGCCAGCGCTCTCACCGAAAAGCGAATGATCTTGCGCAAGAAACGAAGCATCGGATCTCTTGGCGCTTTTTGTAATTTGGCTTCGGACTCGACATCTAACAGTGGTGGCTTTACATCATCGTTCATCCAGCATGCTGCTCCCCGCAGACCGACAGGCCTGCAACATTATTTTGTGGCGGCACAGGCATCTCCCCCGAGACGCAAATTACTTCATAGGGCCGCTTCAGCTATCGCTTCGCAACAAACCTGCCCGCACGCAGGCGCACAACACGCACAGGCAGGGGTGTAATATCGTCCCTCTGCGGCCTGTCACAGATTGCTTAAGGAGTATTAGATATGAATGGGACAGACAAAATCATCTGGCTTGATTACCAAAACCGAACACTGGATTTCGTTCAACACCATCTCCGCAATGTGCCCGCTGAAGAAATGGGGCAATCCGGAGCGTCCGGTCGTACCGATAATCAACAAATCGGTGTTTGACTGGTTGACATACTCCGGCACCGCGAGTCCGGGCTCGCCCCGGACCAATTCCACATGGCCTTCGGGCAGGAAATCCTGAAAGGGTATCAGAAAGGCCTCAACCATTTCCATCACCTGGCGCTCGACCGTTTCAATATGCTCCCGCAGTTCCTGTGGGGTCATGCGTGAGGCAAACATGGACTCGGCGTACAAGGTCCAAGCATGCACAATGGTCAACACCCCCGTGTCGGGACAAGTAATGGAAATGGCGCTCTCCATGAGCTTTTTGCTCATGCTGTTACGCGACATGTCATGCGGCGCCGGATCAATCGCCACAGCCACATGAGAAAATTTCTCAGGCGCCGCGGGGGTCACAATCCACACCGGGCAGGGGCACTTACGCACCAGGCGAATACCTGTCTGCCCACAGAGATTCGTGCTGTTACTGCCGGCGTTGGCGGTCTTCATAACAAGATCATGGTCATTCCGCAACACCGCTTTCGTGATCTCCTCAAAAGGCTTGCCATGCACCAGCAAGGTCTTCACCGGAAGATCAAGGTTACGCGCCTCCTCCGCCAACTCTTCCAGTTTATCCCGGCGCATCCCCTCCGTTGTATCCAGGATATCCTGCGCCTTGTGGCTGATGGCGTTCATAAACCAGGGCACATCCTCCACCACGTCCATCAAGGTAACGGCGCCATGATTCCTCGCCGCAATCTCAATAGCTTTGTGGAACGCGGTATGCGGGTGGCTGGCGAAGGTATCCACGTACACAAGGATGTTCTTAAAACTTTTCATGTCTGGCTCTCCCTATAAAATACTGCTACAATCAGCGATTCCCGTACCATTAGTATGCACTAGGCAGCGAGATTCTGCAACCAATTTGCGCATAGGGGAAAATTGGCCAGACAGGGCGTCGCGCCCAGTGCATGGGCGCCGCAAAATCATGAGAAGTTCAGTCGGCCATAAGTCTCAAAGGCTCAGGCATCTTCCGTGCCCTGTTCGGCTGGCGAGGCTGGTTTCGAGGCGCGGCGGCCTTCGGCGGCGAACTCATCGCAAACCGTTTTCTCCCAGAATGGCACCCCGATCATGTAGGCCGAACGACCGATGATCTGGGCGGCGATGGGCGCGGTCAAAAAGAAGAAGGCAATCACCAGGAATGCGCGCACGGTCACGCCGATGTCCCCGAAATAGACCGCGACCGACAAGACCATGAAGATGATGCCGACCGTGCCCACCTTGGTCGCGGCGTGCATCCGTGTGAAGAGATCCGGAAAGCGCAACAGCCCGACAGCGGCCACCAGCATCAACGTGCTTCCAATCAATAGACATATGGCGGTGATGATCTCAGTCATTGGGCGATCCTTTCAGCATGTAAAACGCGAAGGCCACGGTGCCCAGAAAGGCCACCAACGCCAAGACAATGCCGGCGCGCAGGAAGTAGACCTGGCCGGTGGAGACCGCATCCACCATAATCATGCCCACGGCTATGGTGGCCAGCATGTCCAGAGAGATGACCCGGTCGGGCAGGCTGGGCCCGCGCATCATCCGCAACAGGACCAACAGTATGGCCACCACCAGAATGATCATGGCGGCATCGATGGAAAAGGACAGAAATGCTTCAGGCGTTATCATCGAATTAGTTCCAATAGTTTACGTTCCAGGCCCTGCTTGATTTCCCGGCGCAGATCGTCGGGATCATCCACAAACATGGCGTGGATATACAACGTGCTCCGGTCTTCAGAAACTTCCAGGCTCAACGTGCCGGGAGTCAGTGAGATAGTGACCGATAGCAGCGTGATTTCAAAGTCAGACCGGGCGTCCAGCGGCAAGGCGATGATGCCGGGCCGTGCGTAGGTCTTCCAGGTAATGGTGTCATGGGCGACCCGTACACTGGCCACAATCATTTCTTTCAGGAAATAGACCGTAAAGGCAAGAAACTGATTGACTTTTTTGTAGTAGCTGGACTCGCCCACCATTTCTTGCTGAAACAACAAGATGATGTAGCCCAAGACAAACCCTACAAAGAGGTTGCCGAAGTCCATCTTGCCCATCATTGCCGCCCAGACAAACGCCAGGCATATATTTATCATCAGTGGTTTCATGAGGTACTCAGCTTTACGGCTTCAATGTAGTATTGGGGATTCACCAGTTGCTCACCGGCCTGCAAACACAGGGTAAAGAGGGGGTCCGCCCAGATGGACATGGCAATCATCAGCAAAACCAATATCGTCAGGGGCGTATATAAGGTATAGCGTAACCACGTACTGAGCGGCTCCAGCGGCTTGACCCCCTCGATATTTTCCGGCGCCGTTTTCCAGAAGGCCTCGGTCCAGATTTTTACCATCGAATAGAGCGTCAGAATACTGACACAGAGCGCCACCACCACCAGCGTTATCTGTGAAGCCTCGAGCCCCGAACGCACCAACGCAAACTTCGCGAAGAAACCGGGGAAGGGGGGCAGACCCGCCAGCGACAATGCCGACACGATGAAGAGCACTGCCAGGAACGGGCGTTTGGCGTACAGACTTCCCAACGCTTTCAGATTGTAGGTGCCCCGCATGTTGTTGGCGATCCCACTGATAAGAAACAACGCCGACTTGGCGAAAATGACATGTACCATGAAAAACAACGTCGCGGCAAAGGCCAAGGGCGTCCCGATAGCCAGCCCCATCACCAGGTAACCAATCTGGCTGATGATGTGAAAGGAGAGCAGGCGGCGGAAATCATACTGCGCCACGGCGCCCAGCACCCCCGTGACCATGGTCAGGGAAGCCAGGAAGATGAACATCTGCTGATTGTATTCCGGGTCCTGCGTGAAGACCAGGGTAAACATCCGCACCAGCGCATAGACGCCTACCTTCGTCAACAGGGCCGAGAATATCGTGGTGATGCTCATCTTGGGAGTATGGTAAGCGGCGGGCAGCCAGAAGAAAAGGGGAAACAGTCCCGCCTTGATGCCAAAGGCCACCATGAACATCAACGAAAGCGTCGTTATCAGATGCGGCTCATCAAAATGCTCCAACTTCTGCGCCAGGTCCGCCATATTCAAGGTGCCGACCTTGCCATAAAGTATCCCGATGGCCGAAAGAAAGGTAAAGGAGGCCAGCAGATTCAACGTAACGTACTTGACGGCGCCTTCTATCTGCGAGCGCTTCCCGCCCAGCACCAACAAGACGAAGGCGGAAATCAGCATGACCTCGAACCACACGTAGAGATTGAACAGGTCGCCTGTCAGAAATGCGCCGCAAACCCCCATCAGCAATACCTGGAACAGGGGATGGAAACCATACTGGATTTGCTGACGGTTGATGTCGCCCAAGGCATAAACCAGGACCAGGAGCCCCATCAGGCCCACCATCAACACCATCACCACACTGAACTGATCAGCCACCAGCGTGATGCCGAAGGGGGCGGGCCAGTTGCCCATGGTCACCGCCAGAATCCCTT
>SKJD01000084.1 GCA_007116095.1 Candidatus Hydrogenedentota bacterium | reverse complement strand
TGACCACATCCAGGCCCAGTTCCTTCTGGAAATAGTCCGTGGCCTGCTTGACAACATCGAATTTCTTGTCATCGGGGCAATCCAATTCGATTTCCGGCGTGATCGGCCATTCGGGAATCGTGGCCAGGTGATCGCTCAGCGGCTTCTTGCCAGCAGCGACGATCTCCAGCAGCCGCGCTGCCGAATATATGGCGTCATCGAAGCCATACCAGCGGTGCTTGAAGAAGATGTGGCCGCTCATTTCGCCGGCGAGCTGCGCCTTGTGCTCGATCATGGCCGACTTGATGTGCGAGTGCCCGGTGCGCCACATGAGCGGAACGCCGCCGTGCTTCTCAATGTCCTGATACATATTGCGCGAGCATTTGACTTCCCCGATGATGGTGGCTCCGGGCTTTTCCTTGAGAATCTGTCGCGCAAAAAGCGCCAAGAGCCGGTCGCCACTGAGCATGTTACCCTTGTTATCACAGCCGCCGATGCGGTCCACGTCGCCGTCGAAGCCGATGCCAACGTCGGCCTTGTGCTTTTTCACGGCGCGCATGAGATCCTTGAGGTTTTCTTTCTTCGTCGGGTCGGGGTGGTGGTTGGGGAAATTCCCGTCCACCTCGCAGAAGAGCGGAATCACCTCGCAACCCATCTCCTCGAAGAGCGGCACGGCCACAACGCCGCCCACGCCGTTACCGGCATCCACGACAACCTTCAGCGGTCGCGCCAGCTTCACATCCCGCAGGATACGCTTCATATAGCGCGGCGCAAGGTCCATCCGGGTGATGGTAACGGGCTTGTTGGTCGTTTTGAATTCGCCATGCTCCACTACCTTGCGGAACTTCTGAATCTGTTCGCCGTAGATGGTCTTCGTCCCGATAGCGATTTTCAGGCCGTTGTAATTGCCGGGATTGTGGCTGGCGGTCAGCATGAAGCCACCGTCCACCTTGAGCACATTCAAGGCATAATACAGCACCGGAGACGGAACCTCGCCGATGTCGATAACATCCAGGCCACCGGCGACCAGCCCGTCTATCAGAGCGCGTGAATAGGCCTTGGAGCTCAGGCGTCCATCCCGTCCGACCACCACCGTTTTGTGTTTCTTGGGGCGCAGGAACTGGCAATAAGCCAGGCCCATATGCTCCATTTTTTCTTCATCCAGATCCTCGCCCGCAATACCACGTATGTCATATTCACGAAAAATATTTGGATTAAATTCCATAACGTCAATTCCTTTTCTCTATTGAAAACCCCTTGAAAGCGTAAAGTGAAAGATAGGTCCCCAACCCTAGACAATTTATAATACACCGATGCCGCACTAAATCATTCCTAGAATAAAGTTTAACAAGGTTGCGGGCACTATGCAACGCTTGGCGCAATAAATGTAACGTGTCGCGGCGCATCCCGGCGCCGCGACATAAAACTGCCTGGATATCACGGAAAAACTTTCGGGGGATTTTTGTTGCAGCCGGGATTTTTGTTTTGCTACACTCTCCAACGAAATCTAAAGGGCCCGTGCAATGCCTATAAAGCATTGGGTATTGAAACGCGCCGTAGACGCCATCCCCGGATGGCAAGTGAATGTGTATTGATAGCAGGATGCAGCCGTATCTTACATTGCATGTGAAGCGCCATATTTTTGGAATTGCATCACAAAATCGTTTTTTCTTGGGACACGCCTGGTATTCTCCTTGCGGAGGATAGCGTGTCCCTTTTTGTTGTAGCTGAACGGCACGGCTGGCTCGTGAGGACAGCCCGGAGCATCGTCAGCAAATTGGTCAATTGAAATTCGGGCCGTTCTTTCTTGACAGCAACGGCTTCAGCTCTTTCCGGTATTGCATGCGCGGTCGTATACTGCCCTCCTTCCCGTCCAGACTGAATCCCCCTTGCCGCCAAGTAGTTCACCCGTCTTTCACGCATTAGGAGAACGAAGGAATGAACATTTTTGTCGGCAACCTTAGCTTCAGCACCACCGAAGATGAATTGCGGGACGCATTCGCCCAGTTTGGTGAAGTAAGCTCGGCGCGCATCATCCAGGACCGCGAGACGCAGCGCTCGCGGGGCTTTGGCTTTGTCGAAATGCCGGATGACAACGATGCACAGGTTGCCATTCGTGAACTGGACGGCACTTCACTGGACGGCCGCGATCTGCGGATCAACGAAGCCCGTCCCCGGGAAGAACGTCCCCGTCGCTTCTAAGCACGACAAAACACCGACGCCACGGCGCCGGGCATGGGACTTCCCGCACACCGGGTTGTACACCGAAAATACTTTTTGATGGCATGCGGCATGCCGGGTCCGCCCGGAAGCCGCATTGACCTTTTATACGGCATGTACACACCAAGTCCGGACGCCAGCGCCCAACTACCAATTCGTTGGCCCCCTGGCGGCGTCACCCACTGCACAATGTATAATTCTGAACACGGTTGCTGTCCATGGAACATGCGCAATGGCAGGACTTCACAGAATTGGAACCCTGATAGCAAAGAAAAACATCCACAAGGAGGCAGCATGGAAAACGCCAAAAACGGCGACAAGGTTCGTGTCCATTATACGGGTTGGCTGGAAGACGGCACCCAGATTGATACCTCGGAAGGCGGCGATCCCCTGGAGTTTACCCTGGGCGCCGGCGAAATCATTCCCGGGTTTGAAACGATTGTCCTGGGCATGGAGCCGGGCGAAGTGCGCAAGCTAGATATCCAGCCCGAAGCGGCCTATGGTCCCTACGATGAGAGCAAAATTCAGTCCATCGACAAGACCCAATTCCCCGAAGAAGCCGAGCTGGAGATTGGTCAGCAATTCCAGGCCACCCGTGAAGACGACGGCGAATCGGTTATCTTCAGCATCATGGATGTGGAGGAAGATTCGGTGATCGTGGACGCCAACCACCCACTGGCCGGACAGACCCTGACCTTCGAGGTAGAGTTGGTGGAAATTGCGGCCTGAAGCATATATACACGGCGCAAGCACCACTTGGTGCGCCTGAAGCCGGGCGCGTTGCTTACGGAACTGCGACCTTGCGATTATTCCATTACAAGTGCTCCCCGGCAAAGAAACCGGGGAGTATTTTATTTGTCCAATGCATATGGGGCAATGAATTTATTGAATGTAAACATGCGTGGGAATGAAGTGATGGTAGTAGCTTCCAGGCAATACTTTTTCAGGATACACAGTGAGCACATCCGAAAACGAGCTAAATGCATTGGGCGAATTTGGGTTAATACATCACCTGACCAGGGAACTGCAATCTGATCCTGATCTGATCCAGGGCGTCGGGGATGACTGCGCCGTGCTCGGTATCGGGGAGGAACAGTGGCTGGTCTCGACGGACGCCGTCGTGGAAGGCGTACACTTTGACCGGGACTTCGCGACCATGTACGACATCGGCTGGAAATCCGCAGCGGCAGCCGTCAGTGATATCGCCGCCATGGGAGGCATCCCCCGCTTTGTGCTGGTTTCCATGGCCATCCCCCGAAATGCTCCGCTGGAAGAAATGGAGCAGTTGTATCGGGGCATTAGCGACCTGGTGAAGCAAATGCAGGCGGTCATTGTCGGTGGAGACACCACCCGTTCCCCCGACCGGATATTTATCGATTTTACGGTGATAGGCGTCAATGGCCCCGGGCGCTGTCTGCTGCGGAGCGGCAGCCGACCGGGAGACGTGATTGCGGTAACCGGTTACCCGGGCGACTCCGCGGCAGGTTTGCTGGCGCTACAAAAAAACGTGGATGCACCGGAATTGCGTCAGGCCCACCTGCACCCCTCGCCGCGTTGCGCGGAAGGGCAGTGGCTCTCCCTACAGCAAGGCGTCCACGCCATGATCGACCTCAGCGACGGGTTGCTCCAGGACTGTGATCACCTGGCGCAGGCGGCGCGTTTGCATTTCCATCTGGAGTCCAACGTACTGCCGGTCTCCCCCTACTTGCAGCAATACGCCGACGCTCTGGAAGTCGACCCCTTGTTGCTGGTGTTGTCCGGAGGCGAAGCCTACGAACTCATATTCACGATGTCGCCGGGACGCGTCACAAGAATACAGCAAGAATTTGAAGCCCGCTTCAACCTGCCCTGCTCGCTGATTGGCAAGGTCTCCCGCAGCGAAAAAGTCGGGGTGCAAGTCAACGGCGATTACCCGGAACAGCATGGGTTCGACCATTTCCGGAGCTGACGGCATACAGCGGGAGTAGCTGTCGCCATGAAGCCAAGCCTTCTCCGAAGTGTTTCAGCTCACCCGCGCCGGAACCTGGGCATGCAGCAGTTGGCGGGCCTGGGTGGCAAGTCCGGCCGTATGCAGGTCATGCATCGCCAATTGTTCCGCACGTGTCGCCTGCTCGCTGAAGACATCCGGTATGCCGGCACGATGCAGATGCAGCTTGTCCAGCAGGCCGTGGTCCGCGCAGTACTCCAGCACGGCGCTTCCAAAACCACCCGGCAGGGTATTCTCCTCGACGGTGATAATGGGGCGGTCCAGCAGTGACTCGATCAGGGCGCCGTCCAGCGGCTTGACCCAGCGGGCATCCGCCACCCCGACAGAAAGCCCTTCCATATCCAGGAGCGCCGCAGCCTCCAGACAAGCCTGCACACAGGGTCCGAGCGCCAGGAAGGTGGCGTCGCTACCCTCCCGCAAAACTTCTCCCCGGGCAATGTCACGGCCTTCGGCGGGACCTATCGTGACGGCTTTGTCACGCGCATAGCGAATCGACACGGGCGCCCGGGCGTCCAGCGCCCATTGCAGCATCAACTTCAAGTCGACATCATCCCGCGGTGCGCCCACCAGCATGTTCGGCACGGCGCGCAGGAAGGAAATGTCGAAGGTGCCGTTCTGGGTGGGGCTGTCTTCACCGACCAGGCCCGCCCGGTCCAGGGCAAAGACCACCGGCAAGTTTTGGATGCACACATCATGGATAAGCTGATCATAACCCCGCTGCAGGAATGTCGAGTAGATGGCTGCGACCGGCTTCATGCCCTCCGCCGCCAAGCCAGCCGCGAGAGTGACCGCATGCTGCTCACAGATACCCACGTCAATAAAGCGGTCAGGGTAGACCTTCTCGAACTTGGAAAGCCCCGTGCCCGTAGGCATCGCTGCGGTAATGCCCACGACCATGGGGTCCGCTGCGGCGATTTCGATCATGGCGTCGGCGAAGGCGTCTGTGAAGGAGGGCGCCGCCATGCTTTTCGCTTCATCCGGACCGGGCAATGCATTGCCTTCCTGGTCGGTCTCCTTGAGGCAGTGCGGCTTGACGCCATGGTACTTTAGCGGGTCTTCTTCGGCGACCTTGAGGCCCTTGCCTTTTTCCGTACGGCAATGCAGGATGATCGGCCCCTTCATCTGCTTGATGTTGTTGAGGCACTCGATCAAAAGGGGCAGGTCATGTCCGTCCAC
>SKJD01000044.1 GCA_007116095.1 Candidatus Hydrogenedentota bacterium | reverse complement strand
CCGCCATCAAATTCCACGTATTCCGGCGCAATATCCGGAATCAGACCGTTGGGTAGTTGGGCCGCCTGCATGTCGTCAATCACCTTGCGGTAGAAGGCCGCCATGTCGTAGTTGTAGCGGAACGAGCTGCCCATGAGGTGCGCGACTTCAAGCCAGCCGAGCTTCTCCCGGTGTGGGCAGTCGGTCAGCACGCTTGCCAGGTTGCTGCGCATTGCCCAGTCGATGAGGTGGTAAATCTGGTTAAAGAGTTCATGCGACGTATGAAATTCCCCGACGGTCGGGGCCGCATTGCGCACGTGCAGGCTTTCCACTGTATGCACGACCGGCAGGCCGCCCGGGTTCTCTACGTCCGAGGGGACAGCGCCCTCAATCTGGATATAGCGGAAGCCGTAGTAGGTGAATTGCGGCTGCCACGACTCGCGACCTTCACCACGAAGGGTATAATCGTAGAAATGTGGCCCTCCCGATGCCTGTTGGGTAATCAGGCCGCTGTCGTCGAGCAACTCACCCGGGGTAATGCGTACAGTTGCCTGTTCCGGACCTTCGACTTCGATGCGGGGGATGGCCGAGGCGTTTTGCCCGGTGTCGTAGACCCAAATGCCAGGGCGGGGCTCGGTCACCACAGCGGATTCCAGGGTCTCAAAGATTTTCATCGGTTCGACCGTTTGCGAGCGCAATGCCGGCGGGCCTTTCACACTTACTGGAACCTGCCAGTGACTGTCGTCAAAGCCAATATATTTCCAGCCTGTTTCTTCCTGACTCGCGTCGAAGTCTTCCCCGCCATAGATGCTGGAGAAGGTGATGGCGCTTTCGGTTACTTTCCAGTCCGTATCACTGACCACGATGTCGGTCGTGCCGTCGGTATAAGTCACCTGTAGCCGAAAGCGCAGCTTGGGATAACCGAAGGAAGTAATCAGCTTCAGGTAACGCTCCGGCGGGATATTATAAAAGCCGTTGCCGAGCATCACGCCCAAAACATTTTCGCCCGGTTGCAGCAAATTGGTGATGTCGTGCGTCACATACAGGGCGTAGGCGTCGTAGTCGGTCCAGCCTGCATCCAGAAAATGATCGCCGACCTTCTTCCCGTTCAGGAAGAAATCGTGGTGGCCCAGGCCGGCGATAGAGGCCGTGGCGTAGTGTACGGGCTTATCCAACGTCAGGGCGCGGCGGAACTGGGGCAGGGCATTGATGCCGATCTTGCGCTCCCGGAATGGTTCCAGATCTCCGGGCACATGCACGCCGGGCACGAGCCGCGCTTCTTCCGGAGCTTCCTCCAGGGCAATCCAGGCCGCGCCGTTCCAGTCGCTGTCTTCCCACAGGCCGGTGTAAAAGGACGCCGTTTCGCTCCAGGCCGAGGCGTTGCCCCCGGTGTCCCAGACCTGTACCCGCCAGAAATAGCGGGTGTCCGCCGCCAGCGCCGGGCCTTCATACGGGTGCTGTATCGATTCCCCGCTCTCCACACGCCCGCTGTCCCAGGTAATCGTTTCTTCGGCATTTGGCGCCCCTGCTCCCGGAGGCATCCCTGCACGGTCTTCAGTGACCACGATGCGGTAGGCCGCCTGGGCGATCCCGCGTTGCACGGAAGCCAGTCGCCAACTGAAATGCGGTTGTCCCGTTTCAATGCCCATGGGTTCCGCCTGTTGTCCCAGGCGCAAGTGCGTAATCCGCAACACGTCATTCTCCACAACAGGTTCCTCCGCCATGGCCAGGGCCATACTGCCCAACAAACCGACTATCCATACCCGGGTCAATGAGTTAATCATGCCTCCCCCTTTGCTTCCTTTGCAGGAATGATATGCCCTCCATACAATCATGTTTTTCGGGGCCAGGCCCAGTATAGCGGATTTGCCCGCCCCATGCATCCGCGTCAATTCGGTGCAGGCCTTGCGCAATTTTCCCGGTTTAGGCTACAATCCGATTGAAGGCCCGCTGGCTATGGGGGAGGCGTCGCAAATAAGCTGGCTGCAAACATTGGGTATTGGTAAGAAACCGCACGGGGAAAAGACTACACTATGAACTGTCCGGCATGTAAAGACCCCATGCTCGTTCTTGAATACGAAGAGGTGGAAGTGGACTACTGCGTTTCCTGCCATGGCATCTGGTTGGACGCGGGAGAACTGGAGCTGCTTTTCGGGGACCGCGCCATCACCGAGGGCTTCATGACCGCCGGCTGCCCTTCACACGCCAAAGGGGAGCAGGTGCTGCGTTGCCCCGAGTGCCTTCGGAAGATGCAGAAGGAAACGACCGGCGGCGAACCGCCGGTAGTCTATGATCATTGCCCCAACAATGACGGCGTCTGGTTCGACCAGGGCGAGTTGGCGACGGTGTTGAAGAATGGGAGTTCGGCGCAGGGGGGAGACCAGGTCGCGCATTGGCTGCATGAGATGTTTCTGGCCGAGGATGAAGAGGCCATGCCGCCGGACGAGGATGTGGAGGCGAAGCCTTCCACAGGCGAAGCGTAAGCCTGTGGTATATGTTATCGTGTTTGAATAGAATCCATGGCCCCGTTGTATATACAAGTGCCCGGAAGGACGTCCAGCGTGTTCCCGGGAGCGCTCAGCTAAAGTTGGTACTCGACGCAAACGGAAGGAGAATTCCATGCTTCCCCTGATCATAATCTTAGTTATTGCCGCGATCCTGTTCTTCTGGGTCATTGGCATTTACAACAGCCTGGTGCGTTTGCGCAATGCGGTGCAGAACGCCTGGTCCCAAATCGACGTGCAACTCAAGCGCCGCCATGACCTGATCCCCAACCTGGTGGAGACGGCCAAGGGCTACATGAAGCATGAGCGGGAAACCCTGGAGAACATCACCAAAGCGCGTAACCTGGCGCAAAATGCCGAAAGCGTGGGGGAGCATAGCCAGGCCGAAGGCGAGCTGAACCAGGCGCTGAGCAATTTCTATGTCGTGGTGGAAAACTACCCGGACCTCAAGGCCAACACCAATTTCCTGCAAATACAAGAGGAATTGACCTCCACGGAAAACCGCATCGGCTTTGCGCGCCAGGCCTACAACGATGAGGCCATGCACTTCAACAATAAAATCGAGATGTTTCCGAGCAACATCGTGGCGGGCATCTTCCGCTTCACGCGCCAGGAATACTTTGAGATCGAAGCTCCGGCCGAACGCGAAGTCCCAAAGGTCAGCTTTTCCTGAGTCGCATCAATGTGCCGGATTGCAGCCGGACCGATGCATGGTCCAAGTACTGTCCATCGGTCCGTTATGTATACGACATTGGACCCACCATACGCTAAAGGGATAGTGGACACCATATGTGGGAATTAATTCGCGCCAATCGCAGACGATCCATGGTTCTGGTCGTCGTCATGCTTTTTATTCTGTTGCTGCTGGGCTTCATTCTCGGTGGCTCGCTGGCTCCGCTTTTTGACGGACGCTACCATGACGGCTACGAATACCAGGCCGGCGATCCGATTCCCGGTTGGCATATTGATGTAGCCGGGGGCTTGATCGGCATGGGCTTTGCCTTTGTGCTGTGGGCGGGACAGACCTTCGCTGCGTATTTCTTCGGCGGCAAGATTCTGCTGGCGGTCAGCCACGCCACGCCGATTCGGAAAGAAGATCATCCGCAATTGTGGAATGTCGTCGAAGAGATGACCATCGCCTCCCGGCTCCCCAAGATGCCGGCGGTGTATATCATGGACGACATGGGGATGAACGCCTTTGCGACTGGGCGCGATCCGGAGCATGCCGCGGTGGCGGTCACCGCCGGACTGCTCGGGCGCCTCAACCGCGATGAACTCCAGGGCGTTATCGCGCACGAAATAGCCCATATAAAGAACCGCGACGTACTTTTCATGACCATGGTCGGGATAATGGTCGGTACGATTGTCATGATCTCCGATGTTTTCCTGCGCACGCTCTGGTATGGGTCGTTGGGCCGGTCTCGACGCTACAGCAGTTCCAAGAAAGACAGCGGCGCAGGGATTATCGTCATATTGTTGGTGGCGATTGTTGTCGCCATCCTGGCGCCGATTCTGGCGCGGATGATTTACTTCGCCATTTCCCGGCGGCGCGAATACCTGGCAGACGCCTCCGCCGCAGTCTTCACCCGCTATCCCGAAGGCCTGGCCTCGGCGCTCGAAGCCATCTCGAAAGACACCAACCGCCTGCGCTACGCGAACAAAGTCACCGCACCCATGTTCATCATCAACCCCCTGCACAAAGAGGGCAAGATGGCCCTGAACCTAACCAGTACCCACCCGCCGATTACCGAGCGGATTAAAGTGCTGCGAAGCATGGCTGGCGGGGTTTCCTTTGCGAAATACCAGGAAGCCTGGCAAAAGGCGCAGGGACGCAAGGCCGGCCATCTGCCCGCATCGGCCCTGGCCGAACAGGAACAGCCCATAAGGACGGCGAAGAAGCGCGATGAGCAGGAAAACGAGCAGACCCCGCGCCAACGGATGCGCGAAGCAGGCGATTTGCTGCGGAAGGTCAATGAATACGTCTTCCTCGCCTGCGTCTGCGGCATGCGTTTCAAGCTGCCGCCGGATTTCAAGCACGACCACGTCGATTGTCCGCGTTGCCGCCGCAATATTGAAGTGCCCGCGGCCCAGATGGCGACCGCCGCCGCCGTGGGTAGTATGATGAGCAGTGATGGCGATAGCCAGGAAGACAAGAACGAATTTACACGCGGCGCCGTGATGGCCGGCATGCTCGCCAACCGCGCTACCCCACAGCGCCGCCAGGCCCAAGGCATTCCCACCGCCAAAGCGCGGCAGCACCAGGAAACCCAGCAAGCCCAGACGTCCCAGCAAGCATCCGGCCAGCCCTTCACCGTCAACCTGAAACCCAACGAACGGGGCTGGAGCACCCTTAAATGCCCCTGCGGCGCCGTGCGCAACATAGGCCCCTCCTTCCAGGCCAAACAGACCCGATGCACCCGCTGCGGTCGCCATATTAACATCAACTTCGTGTAATAGGCGGCGCATACAGTAGATAAATTTAGACCCTGCCACGCGCAAAAGTTGATATACAGCGCCCCACAATGCTATATTTTGGCGCTCAGGAAGCAACGCATACCACCTCCACCTTCCCTTCCTGACACACCGACACCATCGGGCGGTTAGCTCAGTTGGCTAGAGCGCCTGCTTTACACGCAGGATGCCGGGGGTTCAAGTCCCTCACCGCCCACCATCTTAAAGCATTGAATGCCAAGGACTTAGCAAAAAGTTCCTTGGCTTTTTTTGTGCCTGTTTGCGAAAGTGATAACACAAGTGACAACATGGCGGCTGGGTCATGGAAACATGCCTTGTGGCTTTTGCGGGAAAACAGAACACCACCGAGGCTTCGCCCGGGAAGTCCGAGGTGACTTGCGACAGGCAGCTGCCGTCGCGCAAGGCATAGTCCGCCTCCAGACTGCCCCGCGTCCGGG
>SKJD01000245.1 GCA_007116095.1 Candidatus Hydrogenedentota bacterium | reverse complement strand
GCTGGCCCTGCAGATTGACGGCGAGGAAGTGGAGAGCCACGTATTCACCCCCGGCCCGGGTGAAGGTCCCTGGAAAGAGGTGCAGTACGTCGCGGAATACGACATCTATCAGAACATTTATGACCAGGCAATCAGCTTCGAAATTCCCGCAGGCGCCCGGACGCTGACTCTGGAGAACGCCGAGGGTGATTGGCTAACGCTCAAGGAAATTCGCATCGGCGACGGCGAGACCGTGTATGACCAACTGGAGATTTTCCCCCAGTGGGCCGTGCCCAATGATGTCCTCACGTTTGACTCCGAAACGCAGCAGATCATCACGCAACAGACCCAGGACGGTGACTGGCTCTGGGACAACTACTTCCAGCACTGGGCGGCGCTGCGGGAAGCCGGTGTGGGCGTGATGGTCGGTGAATGGGGCGCCCACCAGCATACCCCGCACGACGTGACACTGCGCTGGATGGAGGATTGTCTAAAAGCATATAAACGCGCTGGTATGGGCTGGACCCTGTGGAATTTCCGCGGCAGCTTCGGCATCCTCAACAGCAAACGGACGGACGTGGACTACGAGGACTTCCATGGCCACCAACTCGACCGTAAGATGCTGGAGCTGTTACAGCGGTATTAATATGGGTAAACCTTGTGTTCACCACGAGCATTGAACCACGAAAGGTACGGACAAACACGAAAAAGGGGGCGGGGATAGCGGCATGAAGGGTTTGTGCCCTGAAAACCGACAAGGCCAGTGCATACACAACGACAACAATGGAATGGACATGCTCGGGAGGTTTGCGCCCTGAAAGGTAGATGCGTGGTTGATGTGTGCCATATTGGACTGGTCCCTACGCACGCCGCATGAGCACGGGCATGTAAATACAGCTTGGGGTGTTTTTGGTGGTAGAATAGGGCGGAGAAGGCAGGCGCTGGTGGCCGGCGTGGTCGGGTGTCTGCTCGCGTACAACCCGGGAAGTAATCAAAACGTTGCGCAGCGAATTTTTGAAATTACTGAAAATCCTTAAGAAAAACTTTCCCCAGGCCGATCTGGAGATTGTGCGCAAGACCTACCGCCTGGCGGTGACGGCGCACCAGGGCCAGGAACGGCTTTCGGGGGAGCCCTATATCATCCACTCACTGGCCGTGGCGCAAAATTTGGCGGGCCTCGGGCTTGACCCGATAACCTGCGCGGCGGGGCTGCTGCATGATGTCCTGGAAGACACCGATATTACCCATACGGGTTTGAAGAAGGATTTCGGGGAAGAAATCGCCACCCTGGTCGAGGGCGTCACCAAGATCAGCAACCTGACGGTGAGCAAAGAAGAAAAAGAAGCCGAGAGGTATGAGCTTCCCCATGGGGCGCATGTTCGGCGCGAGATTAAGCAGGCCCAGAATATCCGCAAGATGCTGGTAGCGACGGCCAAAGACGTCCGGGTCATCATGATCAAGCTGGCGGACCGCCTGCACAACATCCGCACCCTCGAATACCTGCCCAAAGATAAACGGGAGCGCATCGCCCGGGAGACTTTGGAAATCTACGCGCCGTTGGCCCACCGTCTGGGTATCTCCAACTGGAAATGGGAGTTGGAAGACCACGCTTTCCACGTCCTGATGCCGGAGGAATACCGGGAAATCGCCTCACAGGTCGCCATGAAGCGCAAGGAGCGGGAAACCGACCTGAAAGAGACGATCCTTTACCTGGAAAATCGCCTGCAGGAAGCGGAGGTGCAGGCGCGTGTGATTGGCCGGCCCAAGCACCTGTACAGCATTTATCAGAAGATGGTGCGGCAGGGCAAGGACTTCAACGAGGTGCTGGATATCCAGGCCGTCCGCATCATCACCAGCACGGAAAGTGGCTGCTACAATGCCCTGGGCGTGGTGCACAGCACCTGGACGCCAATTCCGGGCCGCCTCAAAGACTACATTGCCATGCCCAAGCTGAACATGTACCAGGCGATCCACACCACCGTCATGCGGGTTACCGGGCGTCCCATGGAAGTCCAGATTCGATCGGAGGAAATGGACCGGACCGCCCGGGAAGGCATCGCCGCCCACTGGGTCTACAAAGAAGGCAAACATGGCAAGGACCACCGCCTGGACGATCAGTTGTCCTGGTTACGCCAGATGTACGAATGGATCAAGGACGCCCATGCTCCGGAAGATCTCATGGACAACATGCGCCAGGACTTCAAGGCGGCCAATACCTATGTCTTCACGCCGAAGGGCGAGGTGAAAGAGCTGCCCAAGGGCGCCACCCCGCTGGACTTTGCCTACTTGATACACTCGGATATCGGGCACCACTGCATGGGCGCCCGGGTGAACAACCGGATGGTGCCTCTGCGATACCATCTACAAACCGGCGACGTGGTCGAGATTCTCACCTCCAAGAACCAGACCCCGCACCTGGACTGGGTGGATATCGTCGTGACGGGACGCGCCCGCACCAGCATCCGGCAGCGCCTGCGCGAGCTGGGTATGCTGGAGCCGCTGCACGCCCAGCAGGCTTCGGAGAAACACCGGGACGGCCATACCCCGTCGCCGCGCCCCATCACGGCCCCGACGCCCGCACGCAAGGTGCGGCAGGTGGACGACGCCACACGCCACAAGCTCATCCGCATTGAGGGTTGGAAAGGGATGGGCGTACAGTTCGCCAAGTGCTGTGATCCGATGCCGGGCCACGCCATCATCGGCTATATCACCAAGAGCCAGAGCATATCGGTGCACCGCGCCGACTGCCGGGCCTTCGCCAAGTCCCCCCGAGACTCCAACCGGATCGTGGAGGCTTCCTGGGAAGGCGAGGACGCTATTGAAACCGGTATCCGGATACAAATGGGCATGCGCCCCAACGCCATCGCCGACATCACCAATGCGCTGCGCCCGATGAACCTGGAAATCTTGAGGGCCCAATATGGCCCCGGCGAAACAGGTCAGGCGGTATTCGACTTTGTCTTTATGGCAAACGACCGCAGCACCATCGACCGGGTCATGCGCACCCTGCGTACGGTCACCGGGGTGACACTCGTCGATAAGCTCGATATCAAACAACAGTCCCTGGCGGCTGTCGGGTAATCGGCCATGCTGGATACGACAACAGATTTCAAGCTGCAATCCACCTTTGCGCCCGCCGGTGATCAGCCGGAAGCCATTGAGGCGCTTGTAGGGGGATTGAATGAGAACCTGCCAGCCCAGGTACTACTAGGGGTGACCGGCTCGGGCAAGACCTTCACCATCGCCAATGTCATCGCCGAAGTCAACCGGCCAACGCTGGTGATGGCGCACAACAAGATTCTGGCGGCGCAGCTCTACGGCGAGTTCAAGGACCTCTTCCCAGACAATGCGGTGGAGTATTTCGTCAGCTACTACGACTACTACCAGCCGGAAGCCTATGTCCCCACGACCGATACCTACATCGAAAAAGACGCATCGATCAACGACGAGATCGACAAGATGCGCCACTCCGCCACCCGGGCCTTGCTGACCCGGCGCGACTGCATCATCGTGGCCAGCGTATCGTGCATCTACGGTATCGGCTCCCCCGAGTCCTACGGCGGGATGAAGGTCAGCCTAGAACCCGGCGCCGAGCTCCCCCGCGACGATCTGGTCGCCGGCCTGATCGCCATGCAATACACCCGCAACGACCTGGACTTCCACCGCGGCACTTTCCGGGTACGCGGTGATGTCGTGGACATTTTCCCGGCCTATGAGGGCGATTTGGCGGTCCGTGTGGAATACTTCGGCGACGAGATCGAGGACCTCTACGAAATCGACCCGCTGCGGGGCATCGTACACCGCAAACTCCGCCGCACCGCCATCTATCCGAGCAGTCACTACGCAACCAGCAAAGAGGTGATGCAGCAGGCGCTGGAAGGTATCAAGATCGAGCTGGTGGAACGGGTCAAGAATCTCGAATCCAAAAACGAAATCCTCTATGCGCAGCGCCTGGACCAACGCACCCGCTTTGATATGGAGATGATGCAGGAGCTGGGCTATTGCAGCGGCATCGAGAACTACTCCCGGCACCTGGACGGGCGTATGCCGGGCGAACCGCCCTATACGCTGCTGGACTACTTCCCGGACGACTTCCTGCTGGTGATCGACGAGAGCCACATGTCGGTGCCGCAGATTGGCGCCATGTTCAAGGGCGATCGCTCCCGGAAAGACAAGCTGATCGATTACGGATTCCGCCTGCCGTGTGCGCGGGACAACCGGCCACTGACCTTCGAGGAATTTACAGAGCGTATCAACCAGGTCATTTACGTCAGCGCCACCCCGGCAAATTACGAGTTGGAGCGGAGCGAAGGCCTGGTCATTGAGCAAGTGGTGCGCCCGACGGGGCTGATCGACCCGCAGGTCATCGTGCGTCCCGCCGCCAACCAGGTCGATGACCTGCTGGACGAGGTCCGGGATCGGGCCAAACGCAGCGAGCGGGTGCTGGTGACGACGCTCACCAAGCGCATGGCCGAGGACCTGACCGACTACTTCCGCGACCTCCAGGTACGGGTCCGCTACATGCACTCCGACGTCGACACCCTGGAGCGCATTGAGCTCGTGCGCGAACTGCGCCGGGGCGAATACGACGTGCTGGTGGGCATCAACCTCCTGCGCGAGGGCCTGGATATCCCCGAGGTCACGCTGGTCGCCGTGCTGGACGCCGACAAGGAAGGCTTTCTGCGCTCGGAAACGAGCCTCATCCAAACCTGTGGCCGGGCCGCCCGCAATGTCAAAGGCACGGTGATCATGTACGCCGACACCATGACAGGCTCGATGAAACGGGCCATCGGAGAGATGGAACGACGCCGGGTTAAACAGGTCGAATACAACGAAGAGCACAACATCACCCCGCAGACTATTCGCAAGGCCGTCCCGGACCTCTTGAAGAATATCTACGACCGTGACTACGTAACCGTGCCCATCGCCGCCGAAGACCAGGACATCTACGTCCCCACGGCAGACCTCCAGGACACCATACGCAAGCTGAAGAAGAAGATGCAGGACGCCGCGCAGAAGATGGAGTTCGAGAAAGCGGCGGAATACCGGGATCGCATCCGCTCCCTGGAAAAACGGCAGATCGAAGAAGGGATATAGCCGTATTTACTGGATATTCCCTGCAACCTCTGGTCCAGCTTGGCAATCGGCGTCCTTTCAGGAATAATCCGGCGCAAAATGGGATTAACTGTTGCATTCAAGTGTTTTTTTGCCCGAATAAGCTCCGATACCGAAGATGCAATGCCAAGGACGCACACAGCAAGTCCACTACATAGACGAGACGCAAGGAGGAACCGTACTGATGCTAAGAAGTCTGGATTCGTTATTGAATTTCACGGTACACGCCAATGACGGAGAAGCCAGCGGCCTGGAAGATGTCTGCATCGATAAATCGACTTGGGACATCCGCTACCTGGTTCTCAATACCG
>SKJD01000390.1 GCA_007116095.1 Candidatus Hydrogenedentota bacterium | reverse complement strand
AGCGGGCGAAGCTGAGCGCGTCGAAGACATCCGCAATGCCCACAATGCGCCCGAAGAGGTGAATGTCCTTGCCCAGCAGGCCTTGGGGGTAACCGGCGCCGTCATAGCGCTCATGGTGTTGCAGGGCAATGATCGCGGCCGCCTGCAAGATACGGCCCCGGGTCGTCTTCAACATGTCATAGCCGACTTGCGCATGGGTCTTTACGGTCTCATACTCTTCCGGAGTAAGTTTTCCGGGCTTGTTGAGCAGCGCATCGGAAATGCCGACCTTCCCTACGTCATGCAGGGGCGCCGCCAGGCGCAGTATCTCGGCTTCTTGCGGGTTAAGGCCGGCCTTGAGACCCAACACCTTGGAGTATTCCGCCACGCGCTTGACGTGATTGCCCGTCTCCTGGGAACGGGTTTCCACAATGGCGCCCAGGGTGAAGACAATTTCCCGCTGGTTGTCTTCCATGTCACGAAGCAAGCGGACATTCTCCAGGGCCGCGGCGGCGTGGTTGGCCAGAATACTCAGAACTTTAAGGTCACTGTCCGTGAAGGATTGACCATTGCGTTTACCAGATACATTCAACACCGCAAGAGCGTGTGGCTGTCCGGCGCCAATACCCAGGTTTTTATTCAGGTCGTCAACGTCAATCGGTGAGCACTTTCGTTCCAGCGGCACGGAAACGAAGGTGATATTTTTGGGTATGGTTTCGTTGCTGTGCCAGGTATTGCCATAAATCCGTTCGCCATCGGCCAGCAGGAGGGGTTGTACATGGACCTGGCCGGACTCGGTCAAATACAGGTCCAGGGACATGCTGGCCTCATCGGCCTCGGCAGGCAAGCCCCGACTGCGCGCCATCACCAGCCGGGTACCGTCATCAGAAACCCGCATAATGGAGCTTCGCTGGGCAGCCACGCGATCCAGGGCCGCTTCGACTATAAAATCCAGCAGGGCTTCTTCATCTCTGAATGCGGCAATCTTCTCGCTGAGATGAAAGAGCTCGGAAATCTCCCGCAGACGCATGATTTCATTCGTCATTTGGGAGCGTTCAAGGGCATTGTAGACGGCGAGCTTTATTTCGCTCAGATTGAAGGGCTTCAGCACATAGTCGTAGGCCCCCTCCTTCAACGCCGCCCGGGCGGTATCCATGGTTCCGAAACCGGTCATGACAATGGGCACGAGGTCCGGTTTCAGTTTATGGGCTTCATGCACCAGCGTCAGGCCGTCCAAATCCGGCATTGCCAAGTCCGTCAGCAGCAGGTCGAAATTCAAATCGCTACGGAGAATTTCCAGGGCCTCCAAGCCACTGGCCGCCACATACACGTCATACCCTTCCAACTGCAGCAGCTTGGAAAGCATTTCACGGATGACTACTTCATCATCCACGACCAATATACGACGTTTAATACCCAACAAACGGCGAATCCTCCGGTAAAAAACCTGGATTCAAGACACCCGGCGAGGATGGACGGCTATCGCCTGTATACCCCATATACCCTCAATGGTACCCAATACGGCATCTTGCATTACATTAACCTCGGTATGCGGCAAGGCGTTCCCGCGCATTGTGCAAGGCCTGATGGACCTGCACCGGCGCCGTGCCCCCGGGGTGGTTCCGGCGAGCCACAAGCGTTTCGGCCTGGAGGAAACTGTGAATATCATCACCAAAGTGCGGACTGAAGCGTTGGTATTCCTGCAGCGGCAGTCTGGGCAAGGTGTTCTCCGTGGCCAAACAGTGCCGCACAACCTGCCCCACGATCCCGTGCGCTTCACGAAACGGCACGCCCCGGGTCACCAGGTAATCCGCCAAGTCAGTCGCTTCCATAAACCCGGCCAAGGTGGCCTCGGCCATTGCCTCACGGTTAAAACTGATGGCGGGTAGCATGCGGGCATAGACCTCAAGACAAAGTTGAACCGTGTCGCTTGCGTCGAAAAGCGGCTCCTTGTCCTCTTGCAGGTCCCGGTTGTAGGTCATCGGCACCCCTTTCATCAAAGTGAGCAGGGCATTGAGATCACCGTAAACCCGGCCTGTTTTACCGCGCACCAACTCTGCGACATCCGGGTTCTTCTTCTGCGGCATGATGCTGGAGCCTGTCGTGAAGGCGTCGCCAATTTCGATAAAACCAAATTGGGGACAGGACCACAGAATCAGCTCTTCGCTGATTCTCGACAGGTGCATCATTACCAGGGCGCCATCCGAGACAAATTCAATCAGGTGATCGCGGTCCGCCACGGCGTCCATGCTGTTTCGCGTGATACCGTCGAAGCCGAGTTCTCGAGCCACCTGTTCCCGGTCAATCGGATAGGGCGTACCAGCCAAAGCCGCTGATCCCAAGGGTAACACATTCACCCGACGACGCAACTCCCGGAAACGCTCGGCATCCCGGTGGAACATCTCGACATAGGCAAGCAGGTGATGGGCGAGGAGGACCGGCTGGGCCGGTTGCAGGTGGGTGTAGCCCGGCAGAATCAGGTCCTGGTGCGACTCGGCGCAGTCCAGTAGGGCTTCCTGCAGTCGAGCGAGCAGCGTGACAATGCTGTCTATCTGTTCGCGCATCCACAAGCGCACATCCGTCGCGATCTGGTCATTGCGACTCCGGCCCGTGTGCAGACGCTTGCCGGCATCGCCAACCTTCGCGACCAGGGCCACTTCGATATTGGTGTGTACGTCTTCCAGCGCCGGGTCCCAGGCTAGTTTACCCGCCTCAATATCGGCCAGGACTTCTTTCAGGCCCGACTGAATCGTCGCCGCATCCGCCTCCGAAATGATGCCGCAGCTACCCAGCATGGCTGCATGCGCCAGACTCCCCTGAATATCCCAGGGCGCCAGCCGGGCGTCAAATGACACGGATTCTCCCAGTGCTTCCACCAAGGCATCTGTAGCGCCTTCGAAGCGCCCACCCCACAACTTGCTCATACACACCTCAATATATACGCATCAGTCCAGAAAAAACTTTTTACAGACGCGGCATACAGGATATATGCCGGATGGCCTCATATTACCTGATTCTCCCGCGATGTTACCAATAGGTTTACGGGATTATAGACAATACGACCAGTTCGGTGAATCCCCTCAGCATACTAGGAATTACTTTACAAAACAAGGAATTTTGAACTTTCCGGTCACTTTAATGGATTTTATGGGTTGCAGGCAAGAATTTTTACGGAGGACAAATGCCCGACGCGCTTTTTCTGCTTGAACAGCGACGGGGCATTTAGGGTATGGTAACGAAGAGCGATGACGGAATTGTACAAATGCGCCGCATACCATACAGCTTGGCCGTCATAACCACTGCGGTTGCGGCCGTAAGGATATAACATCATGACAGGGGATTACAGCATGTTAAAGCGGATGCTACGCCAAAGCACGGCGCTATACCTCACAGGGCTTATATTCAGCATCGGCGTTTCAGCAACGGTAGCGGCGGAGGATATGGCGATGGAGCTGGGCAATGTCCGGGGCTGGCCGGTGCTCTATATCGACGGAGACGCGGTCACCCAGGCAGGCTCCGGCTGGGGCGTGGCGCTGCAAGTCAATGATCAGGGTTTTCCGGGAGCTGGGACGGCGGAGGTCGTCGTGAATACCCCGGAGGAGCGCATCCTGCGCTATGCCCGAAGCCAGGGGGTGCTGGAAGAGCGTTTCCGGCGTTTCCCGGCGCTGGGCGATCATGCCTGGCTGCGCTCGCTGCATTACACCAACATTTCCGACGCCGTGCAGGACATCACCCGCTGTGACATGCGGGTCTGGCCGAACAGCCGGGAAGACGGCGCGCGCTGGGTATCGGACTGGTTCTGGATGGAAGAAACGCCCCGGGGCAGCGTCGCCATGGCCTACCGGGGCACGACGGACATGTACTTCATTGAGCAAACCACGCAGGGACTCCAGCACCGCGTCGACGCCGCCTGGCGCTTGCAGCCTGGGCAGGAGGCGCTCATTGAAGAGCAGGGCTTCTGGTGGTTTGACGGCGACGCAGATGACTTCCGCGCCCAGGCTCAGGTCTGGTACGCCGCTATCGGGCTGGAGCTGCCCATTGAATACCCGCGATGGGTCCGCGAAGCGACGCTCTATGAGGTCAGCGCGGGGGGACATATCTTCTCGAAATTCAGCGATGTCGGCGGCTTCGACAACTTCCAGGTGCAGCCGCCCTACCTCGCGGAGATGGGCATCAACACCTTCTGGCTGAACTCGGTGCATCAGCACAAATCGGCGGAGGGCGGCTGGAACTTCTACGGTCCCCTGGATTTCGACGTGATTGACCCGGCCTATGGCGGGGCGGAAGGCCTGCACACGCTGATGGAGGTGATTGACGACGCGGGTATCCGGGTCATCGGTGGTATTGTTCCTCACGGCCATCTGTCAAAACAGGCGCTGGCGTTGCCCGAATGGTGGACTGTCACCCGGGAAGGCGAGCTGCAACGAAACTGGGGCGGCGCCGGCATGGATTACTCCTCGCCGGAATGGCAAGAGGTTATGGGCCGGGCGACAGGCCGCCTTGCGACAGAGTTCGGGATGCAGGGCGTGCGGATCGATGTGGCCGGGGGCTCCGGCAGCAACTGGGCTTCGTCGCGCACGAACCACGCCTCGTACTCCAACCTCGCCGGCTCCGTCGAATTGCTGGAAGTGATTATCGACGCCATGGGCGAAGGCGTGGAGCATCCCATCATGATCCCGGAAGTCACCCGGGAATTTCCCGAACACTATGCCCTGGGCGCCGTGGGCTATGGCTTCCCCCTGGTCTTCCTGATGCAGCACCTGGAGGAAAGCCAACGGGGTGATGCGGTTGGCTGGCGCAATCGACTGCGGAGTTTTTTCGAGCGCGAGCGCGGTTCTTTGCCCGAGGGGGCCCTGGTCATACGGTCCATCAACAACCACGACACCGTGAACGATAGTGGCCGCACCATACAGCGCTTCGGCGTCGGCAAGTCCCGGGCGCTCTTCGGGGTCTGCCTCGCCGTACCGGGTATTCCGATGATGTATCAGGAAGAAGAGATCGGCTCGTACGAGGCCTTTCAACAGATGTTCCACGCCCGCAAGCATATCCCCGAGTTCATCGATGGCGACGTGGACTACCTGAGCATCGACTTCGCACCGGAAGTCTTCGCGGTGCTGCGGCCCGGTGACGGCGACAGCCATGCGCTGGGGCTGATCAACCTCGGCTGTGAGCGTATTGATGGCGTGGTGACCTTGCCGGAAGGACTGCCCCTGGGGGCGGCGCAGGCCTGGGACGGGGTTTCGGGCGAAATAGCCGAGATCGTAGACGGCGCCTTCGACTGGAGCCTGGCCCCCTATCAGGTGGCGTTAATGCGCCTGGGCGCCGCCCCGGAAGCCCCCGCGCTGGAAGCGCCCGAAGCAAGCGGCGCTGCACAGGACCTGGTCTGGGATGCGGGAAGCGCCACGCTGCGTATGGGCGACCTGATGCTCGCGT
>SKJD01000409.1 GCA_007116095.1 Candidatus Hydrogenedentota bacterium | reverse complement strand
GGCATGACGCCCCTGAACTATAGAAAATCGATACAGAGGCCCTCATGAGCAAATCCAAAACAACCATCTGGCGCCGTATCCGGCAATGGTGGTGGCAGAAGTCCTGCCCCAGCGAATTTCTTTGCGACAACTGCCGCTACGATCATCCCTCAGCCTGCCTGCGGCCAGAGCGTCCGAATGCGGTGAAATGCCCGGATTATGTACCGAACACCATGTAGCCCCGTACGCCTTCGGCTAATTCACACTTTGATTGCCCCCGCGAACACATGCTATACTTAACAGCTTAAATACTGACCAATAAACGATTTAGCCTACATGACACGGCAATTGGCAAAACCTGCCAGGGCCTGCGTCATAGCGCTTGTAAGACATACAACCCAGATGAGCACGACCTGATGACAGAAAAAGCATACATCCGCACCTTCGGCTGTCAGATGAATGAGCATGACAGCTTCCAGATGATGAGCGTCCTGGAAAAGGAGGGCTTTTCCATCACGGAGAATCCCGAGGACGCCTCGGTGATCCTCGTCAACACCTGTTCGGTGCGGCACAACCCGGAGAACAAGGTCTACAGCCTGCTGGGGACCTTGCGGGACCAGAAGAAAGCGAACCCGGACCTGGTTATCGGCGTGGCCGGTTGCGTCGCGCAGCAGGAAGGCGAGACCATCCTGCGACGGGAAAAGGTCGTGGATATGGTCTTCGGTCCGGACAACTACTTCCGGCTGCCGGAGATGCTGGCGGAAGTCCGCAGCGGGAAACGGGTCTGCGAGACGAAGTGGATGCCCCGGCAGCGCAAAATCCAGAACTTCATCCCCGAGGAATGGGTAGAGTGTGGGCATGTGGAAGGGGTGAAGGCCTATATCGCCATCACCAAAGGCTGCAACAACATGTGCACCTTCTGCATCGTACCGACCACCCGGGGCCGGGAAGTGTCTCGGGAACACAGCAATATTCTGCGGGAAGCCCGGGCGCTGGTGCGTAAGGGCGCGAAGGAAGTCTGGCTCCTGGGCCAGAATGTCAATTCCTACCGCTCGAGCAAAGACTACCAATTCATAGACCTGCTGGACGATCTCTCTCAACTGGAAGGCCTGCAACGAATTCGCTTCACCTCGCCGCATCCGAAGGACTGGAACAACGATCTCTCCGACCTCATGGCCGAACGCAAGGCCATCTGTAATCATCTACACCTGCCGTTTCAGGCAGGCTCGGACCGGATTCTTACGCTGATGCGACGGAACCACCGGCTGGAGGATTACCTGGAGAAAATTCGCTACCTAAAGTCCGTGGCCCCGAATGTGGAACTGACAACCGACCTGATCGTCGGCTTCCCAACCGAAACGGACGAGGACTTCGAGCAGACCCTGCACGCCCTGCGTGAAGTGCGTTTCAGCCAGGTCTACTCCTTCAAGTACTCTCCACGCCCCGGCACGGTGGCGAGTGAGATGGAAGACGACGTCCCTCGGGAAGTGAAAGAAGAACGGTTGGCCCGGGTCATTGCCTTGCAAGAGGAGATCAACCGGGAAAACATGGCGGCCTATGTGGACAGCGTGCAGGAAGTCCTGATCGACGGCGCCCACCCGAAACTGCGGGGCGTGATGAATGGCCGCACCGACGGCTACCGTCCGATTTCCCTCTTTGGCGGCGATCTGGAAGAAGGGGACGTGGCCTTGGCCAAAGTCAACAGCCATAAAGGCCATTGGCTCTACGCGGACTATATCGCGCACTGCGATCCCGTGGCTGCGGTATGAATTCCGAGTAAAACCTATCCCCAACGCACCATGGCACAGCTTTGTCCCTGTGACCTTGTTTTGTCCCCCATAATGTGATCCGATACAAGTAGTACCGAACTGTAGGCCGCCAACAGATAACCTCCAAGGAGTGCATGGATATGCAATTTCACATACTCAAGAAACACGAAATTACCTTAGGCGATGTGGATTCATGTCTGGTCATTCCCCTGTTTGAAAAAGATTTCCCGCTGGAAAGCGCCTTGCTGAGCGAGGCCGATGAACTACGCCTCCAGACCCTGGCCGATAAGGAAATTATCACAGGAGGTGCTGACGAAAACTATTACTTTCCCTGCCCGAACAGCGACTATCAAGGCATCCTAGTGCTGGGCCTGGGCAAACGGGACCAATTCCGAAAAGAGACCTTGCGCCGGGCCGCCGGCAAGGCGGTGGAGGCCTTCCGCAGCAACCGGATTCAGCAGGTCATCCTGGACCTGTCTCATTACTCCGAGTTACCGGCGGAAGCCTTAATTGAAGGGCTTATTCTCGCCCAATACGACTTTACCGTTTACAAACACCCGGAACCCGATGCGACGGAACCGGTAAAGGTCAGCGCCGTAACCCTGCTGGTGCGCGATGATTATGATCCTTCATTATTGCAGGAACAGGTGCGCGTCGCGGCTCTCAGCGCCATGAGCGCCAACGGCGCCCGGCACCTGGCGAATACCCCGCCTAACGAGATGACCCCCAGCGCGCTGGCGGCCTTTGCGGAAGGTATTGCGGAGGACTCCGGTTGTGAATGCAAAATCCTGGAGCCGACACAGCTCGCTTCCCTGGGGATGAACGCCCTGCTCGGCGTTTCCCATGGCAGCGCCCAGCCTTCACGATTGATCGTACTGAACTATCACCACAGCGACGACGCCAAGACCGTGGCTATCGTGGGGAAGGGCGTCACCTTTGACACGGGTGGCATCAGCCTCAAGCCCGCCGCCTCGATGCATGAGATGAAGTATGACATGTGCGGCGCAGCGGCTGTGCTGTGTACGATGATGAATGTGGTGGAGTTGAAGCCGAAGCTCAACGTGATCTGCGTGGTTCCAGCAGCGGAAAATATGACCGGTGACGCCGCCCAGCGCCCTGGGGACATCGTCAAGGCCTACAACGGCAAGACCATCGAAGTTCACAACACCGATGCGGAAGGACGCTTGATCCTGGCGGATGCCATGGCCTACACCGTGGACAAGTACAAGCCAGATATGATTGTGGACATGGCGACCCTGACCGGGGCCTGTGTCATTGGCCTGGGGCATTATGCCGCCGGTCTTTTTAGCACGGATGACACCCTGGCGGAAGCCTTGCGCTTGGCCGGGGAGGAAAGCGGCGAGCGGTTGTGGCGCCTGCCGCTCTGGGAAGACTACGAGCGGCTCATCGACGGGAACCATGCCGACATCTGCAATATTGGCCCGCGTGAAGGGGGCGCGATTACGGCGGCGGCGTTTCTGAAGCGCTTTGTCGGGGATACGCCCTGGGCGCATATCGATATCGCCGGTACAGCCTGGGGTGTGAAAAACATCCCGTACTGGAGTACGGATCATGCCACCGGTTTCGGGGTGCGCCTGCTGACCCAATGGCTTTTGCAAATGCAGGCGCAGGACTGAATGCGCCCAACCAGATTATAGCGACCCGGTCCAGAATGACCAAACCATGTATGGGGGATTAGCGCATGGCGGCGAAAATGACACGGCGGGAACGGGTACTGCGGACGATTCGCTTCGAGGAGGTGGATTGTATCGCCTGTTACGACATCATCGAGAATGATGCGGTCATCGCCCATTATGGTGGCGAATGGCCCACGGTAGAGAACGGGAAGGCGGTCAAAGGACGCGCTATTGGCCGTTGCCTCGACATGACCCGTATGGCGGAAGGCCCCCGCGCTGAAGGCCGGCACACCGATCCAGATGGTCACGTCTGGCAGGATGAACGCTGGACCAGTTGGATATGTGAGCGCCCGTACAATAACTTTGACGAATTTAAGGACTGGGTGCACCGCAAGATCAAGACGTTAAACGCCTGGCAGCCCTCGGAGGAAGAAGTATGCTTCTGGCATGACTATGTACGCGACACACGCAATGGTTTCGCGGCAGACAGTGACGATCCAGAAGACCCCACCATCCTGGTCCTGGAAAGCGCTACGGGGGTGGATGCCGCCTACTCCCGCTGTGGTCTCGAATACTTCTCCGAGCTGATGTTTATGGCGCCGGAACTCTGCGACGCCTGGATCGAGGCGAACAACCAGGCGGAAATCCGCCGCGCCCATGCAATCGCCGACAAGGACCTGGTGCCCGTGGTCCTGACGCATGACGACCTGGCGAGTAAAAATGGCCCTATCTTTTCACCCGACTGGATTCGGGAACACCAGATTCCCCGCCTCAAGCGCCTGGTCGAGGCCTGGCATGAACACGGCGTGTATTGTCTGTTTCATTCCGACGGCGACCTGCGCCCCATTCTGGAGGATCTCGTGAGCACCGGCATTGACGGCTTGAATCCCATCGAGACCTGCGCGGGCATGTCAATCACCCAGGTGCGTGAGAACTACCCCGATCTCTTCATTGCCGGCGGCATTGACGTGAGCAACCTGTTACCGATGGGCACGCCGGAAGAAGTGCAAGCGCGTTGCCTCGAAGCCATTGAAGAAGCCAATGGGCGCGGCTATTTCCTGGGCTCGACCACGGAAATTCTGCCGACAGTTCCGGCTGAAAACGTCGCCGCCATGCTGGAGACGCCGAAGGTATTGGCTGGAGAGCGTACCTGAATCTCAAGCGTTCTTATTTGGATATGATTATTGATGTAGGTGAAAGAGGACAATGCTGTCATTTGAACTTCCAGCGGTTCTTCGGCTCCGAATAACAGATATTGCATTCCGGTTACTCTTTTACCTTGTAGCACTTTATGTTGCAATCAGCATTGAAAACACCTCGCTGAATGTGTTGCTGTATTTACTGGTAGCCCTTTTTCTGCCAGCATATTTTTGCCTGGTGATTACCGCGCTACTACTGTGCTACTTCTCGTTTTTTATAGATATACATTATCAAAAATTCCTTCTACTTTACCTGTGCCTGCTGGCGCAGTTCACCTATGTGCTGATGGGATTTATAAAATCCTTAAAGGGCTTCCCGCAATCGCAACAGCAACTCTTGAGGCATATATCCTTCCGGCCATATCTACGCAGCTTGGTCATGGTCCTATTCTATCTGACCTTGATGTTGTATATTGGCAATAGCCTCCTGGAACATTCGCCTTGGCAGCAAAACCTGTTGGCCATCGGATTATTGCTCTTAATCGCCATTGCAGCCTATTTGCACGCCCCGCATTCCTTTTTCTTGTTAAAGAATCCCTCCAAATCAAGACTCAAAAATGGCCTGGCAACTGGGGCCATGTTGATAATTTCAGTGCTGATGGGTTTGGTACTGCTTGAAATCGGTACACGTATTTTGTTCGGGGCGCCGGACCGAAACACCGGCCTGTACATGCCCCACCCGGAATATATTTTCATTCTTAACCCGGGTGGACAAGCCACCTTTAGTATTGCGTTGTCTGAAGATTCACATATGGCCATCGATTATGAAATCAGTGAACAGGGATTGCGTGACCGATATTACCCTACGAAACACGACAATGAAAAGCGCATT
>SKJD01000408.1 GCA_007116095.1 Candidatus Hydrogenedentota bacterium | reverse complement strand
TCCTGGGCAAGACATTTGGCTTGAAGGAGGGTAACAAGGACTTTTACAAAACCATAGCCCGTATGACCTTCGGCGCCATCTGCTTCGGCCTGCTCTTCAATACGGTGGGTACGGTGCTGGGTGGACTCTGGGCCGCGGATAGCTGGGGGCGTTTCTGGGGCTGGGACCCCAAAGAAAATGGCGCATTCCTGGCCGTGCTCTGGGGGCTCATCATCATGCATGCACGCATGGGGGGCTATATCAAGGATTTCGGCATCCAGATGGCGGCCATATTCGGCGGTATCACCGTGGCCTTTGCCTGGTTTGGCGTCAACCTGCTGGGCGTTGGCCTGCACAGTTATGGCTTCACCGATGGCATCCATGGTGCATTGATGAGTTTCTACACCATCGAAAGTTTGGTGCTCTTTGTCGGCGCCATAGGCTGGCTGCGCATCAATGGCATGCTTAAATTGCCGATGCGCGCCAAGACCGGCGGGGATGCCTGAATAGATCATATAAAAGCTACTAATAGTAAAGTACTCAGGCATATCAAATGTCAATTAAAGACAGACTGAAAAGTTGCGGTATGTATAAAAGCTAATGGTTCAAGCCTGGTTTGGCGCAAGTTGTTGGGAAAGGACGGGTATATGTACAGAGGTAATTTTGGATTGTATGTAATCGGCATGATGGCGGTTGCTTTGATGGGCGCATTGGGCTTGGCAGGCTGTGGCGACGATGCTCAAACGATTCGCGATCAGCGTGTGGTGGAGACGCCCGCCGTAGCGCCGTCAGGCTCCACGGCAATGAGTACGGGCGAACGGTTTGGCTTCCGTCGGACGCTGGATACTTCCGCATCGGAACAGGCGCCCTATGCCTGGTCCGCCCCTGTGGCCTGGGAAGCCATTCCATCAGCGCCATTGCGCCCGGCCAACTTCATAGCTGGTGAAAGCGGGTCTATCGAAATCTATTTGTCCGTGCTGGGTGGTACCGGTGGCGGAATCCCGGCGAATATTAATCGTTGGCGCAATCAGATGAACCTGTCTGATCTCAGTGAAGAAGATATTACTGCTTTGCCAGAGATTCAGATGCTGGGCGAAGAGGCCGTACTCATCGACTTTGAAGGCCAGTTCCAAGGTATGGAAGACATGGTTACGGAACAAAATGCGCGCATGCTGGGGGCCATGATGTTGGATGGCGATCAGGCGGTATTCGTAAAGCTGGTCGGGCCGGCGGATGAAGTTGCTACCGAGTATGATAACTTCCTCGACTTTGTTCAATCCATAGATCGTCGGACTACCATGCATGCGCACAACCACGGTGACGTTGTTGGTGACGGTGACGGCGACTGGACACACCCGCCCATAGGGGAGGAAGGTGAATGGCAACATCCTCCCATCCCTGAGGGCATGCAAGACATGAATCAGACCGCTTTCCAGAGCGAGCGGCCGGACGGGCTGCACTATACCGCGCCAGAAGGTTGGCGCCAGGACGCTGATAGGCCCGTGCGCCTGGTGACCTATACTTCCGGCGCGAACAATGAGGTGGAAACCTATGTGACCATCTTGTCCGGTAATGCCGGTGGGCTGTTGCTCAACATAAACCGCTGGCGCGAAGAGATGGGCAACACCCGCCTGAGCGAGTCCGACCTGGCCAATGTGCCCGATATTGAAGTGCTGGGTGTGAACGGCAAGCTGGTAGAGGTGGCGGGTAACTATGACGGAAAAACCGGCGACAGCATGCAAGACGCCAAGATGATTGGCATCGTTGTACCCCTCGAATCCCAGGTGCTTTTTGCGCGTATGACCGGCCCCGTAGACATTGTCGATGCCGAACGGGAAAACTTTTTGCAATTCTGCCAGTCCATGGAAATGCCCGGGGGCGCCGTGTAGCATTTAATGCAAAGCGCATCTGTTTGTCCGCTAAAAATTGCGTAGCCGTGGAGGGATTTATCCGTATTTTCTCCCGATGCAGATGTAACATAATTATTCATAGAATCGGATATGAAATTAGAGTAAGTTTAATTGAGGGGTGATTTACCCAGCGAGGTCGTATCTTTAACGGTAATAGAATTCCGGTGCGTTAGAATACCGGAAGGGGGAAGGAACAGCAACATGAAGAACAGTCAATACAAGGCAAATTACCAGCAGAGCTATCGGGTTTGGAGTTGCCTATTGGTATTGCTGCTGGGTATCGGTGGTTTTACACTCCCGGGGTGCCCACCGGAAAATGGAACGCCGCCCAATGGCGACAACAATGACGGGACGTATACGGGGTCGGCGGTAGCTCCCGGATTACTGTTTGAGATTAAGGACGTTGTAATTCCAGCGGACAACAGGCCAGAAGTATCTTTCACTTTGACGGATAATCTGGGAAATCCGGTACCTTTAAAAGAGCTAACGGACTTGCGTTTTGCGTTGGCCTATCTTGCCGAAGAACCAGGCATGGGCGGTGCTACGCGGTTTGTGAACTATACACCAAGGGTCCGGGCTGGAGTAACCCAGGCAACATCGGATTCTGCGCGCCTGGGTGGTACTTCGCAAAAAGCTAATGGATCATTTATCTATAAATTTAACACAGCCTTGCCAGATGACTTTGTTCAAAGCGCAACACACCAGATGGGTGCTCAGGCTACTCGAGCGTATCCAGTAAATGATCAGGTATACCCAGCGGAATCAATATACCGGTTCCGTCCAGATGATGCGGTGGTTACCGCAACCCGTGAAGTCGTTTCCACAGAAACATGTAATTCTTGTCACACGCGCCTGGAAGCTCATGGTGGTGGCATTCGCCGCGAGGTACAGCATTGTATCGTGTGCCACACACCACAAACTTTTGATGATGTTACTGGGCGCAATCTGGATTTTGCAGAGATGATTCATAAAATCCATCGTGGGCAAAATTTGCCCAGCGTTCAAGATGGGGAGCCCTATATACTCGCCGATCTAGATTTTTCACAGGTCGCTTTCCCGCAGGACATCCGCAATTGTGCGGTATGCCACACGGACGCCCCCCATGCGGAGGTTTATCTCGAACAGCCGACCAAAAGTGCTTGTGTCGCTTGTCATGATCGCACCTGGTTCGGCAACCGCGACGAGGTGCCGGAAGGCTACGACATGCACGTAGGCGGCCAGCAGGTGAATGATAACCTGTGCGCGCAATGCCATACGCCGACGGCGCCCGGATCTTCGCCGATTTTTGAGGCGCACATGCGTCCCCGTGATAGCGCGGCAGCTCCTGGATTGCGCTTTGAGATTACCAATATTGAGGTTCTGCCCGATGAAACTAGTGGTGGACGTCTGCGCATTACCTTCGATACGCTGGACAAGGATGACCTGCTCTATGCCGACTTGAGTGAGCTGGGCACGATGGGCGTTACACTCGCCTACCCGGCGCCGGAGTTTGAAGTAGCAGTGCGTGAACCTATTGTCGGTGGTGGAGGGCCACGGGGCGTTTTGACGGCCAATCAGGATGGTTCTTTCTCGTATACCTTCGCGCTCAGACTCCCGAATCTGCCTGACGAAACCTTCGCAGTCGCCATGGACGGCCGTGTAAGCTTCAATTTCCGGGGGCAGAATTATAACCAGGGTACTTCCTCGAACGCTTACAGCCTCTTCACATTGGATGGCTCTGCGCCTACAGCGCGCCGCGCCATCGTGGACGAGCAAAAATGTAACCAGTGTCACGATGAAATTCGCTTCCATGGCGAATCGCGTGTCGGCGTGAACCTCTGCGTGATGTGCCACAACGTGAATGCGACTGATGTGGCCCGTCGACCGGGTGAGGCAATGCCGCCTGAGAGCATCAACTTCAAGGATTTGATCCACAGCATCCATCGGGGCGAAGACCTGGCGAATGACTTCACGGTCTATGGCTTTGGAAATCGAGCGCATGACTTTACCGATGTCCGCTTCCCGGGTCGACTCGAGTCCTGCAACATTTGCCACTTGGCCGGCACCGAGCAGGTCCCCATCGCGCCGGAAGCCTTGTCAACCATGGTCACGCATGAGGGTGAATTGATCCGTGAGGTGTTCCCCGAGCGTGCTGCTTGTACGTCCTGTCACGATCACCTCATGACCAATGTCCACGCCATCCTGGCGACGGACAATGGCGTGGAAACCTGTGCGACCTGCCACGGCAGCGGTTCCAGTTTCAGTGTGGACTGGGTACATCAATTGAGCCCCTGATTGCAGGTGACGCAGGCTGGTTGAGAGTTATGTGATTTGCGTTTTGAGTAGAGATAATAGTCCGTAGTGCGCCGAAGGGGAGTCTGTATGGGTAGCATGCTTAGTGCTGCTATGTATACGGACTGCCCCGGTCACACAGGACATGTGCAGGAGGGGCGACATGGGTTCGAGATTAATCAGTAGTTGGTTCGATACAATTACGGGGTTGTTTGCGCGCAACTGGATCACTTTACTGGGCGCTGGCATTACCACCATCAGTGCATTCCTGATTTTGGGCTTTATTTTCCAGGGCATCATACTGGATGATCTACCGCCGTATGCAGGGATCATCGGCTTCCTGATTTTGCCGGGGGTTTTTGTGGCGGGCCTGCTGATCATACCCCTTGGCGCCTGGTGGGACCGACTTCAACGGGCCAAGGCAAAGCGTGAAGGGCTGCCCGAGCCGTTGCCTTATCCCAAGCTGGACTTGAATTCACCGCGGACGCGGCGCGCTGTGGCGATTGTCGGCTTCCTGACCCTGGTTAACTTGTTTATTTTTAGCACGGCCACCTACAAAGGCGTTGTCTACAGTGAAAGTGTCGAGTTTTGTGGCGTGGTTTGTCATGATGTCATGGAGCCGGAATACACCGCATTTCTGGATTCGCCCCACGCGGGTATTACCTGTGCCGAATGCCATATTGGCTCCGGCGCATCCTGGTTTGTGAAGTCAAAATTGTCTGGCGTGGCGCAGGTATTTGCCGTGCTTTTTGACACCTACCCTAGGCCGATTCATTCACCGGTGGATGACCTGCGACCGGCGCGGGAAACCTGCGAAGAATGCCATTGGCCGAGCAAATTTACCGGCGACCGCGTACGCATCATCGACAAATTCCGTGAAGATGAAAACAATACCTCCCTGACTACGGCATTATTAATGCATGTGGGAGGCGGCAATTCCGGGCAGGGCGGTATCCACAGTTGGCATATTGATCCGAACAAGCGAACCGAATACTATGCCACGGATCGTGAACGTGAAGACATCATTTATGTTCGGGTAAGCAATGACGATGGCGAGGTCACGGAGTACTACGCCCAGGGCCATGAAGATTTCGACCCGGCAAGCCTGCCCCCGGGCAGTTTACGGGAAATGGACTGTGTTGATTGCCACAATCGGCCAACCCACATTTTTTACTTACCCGACGAAGCCATGGATCGCGCCATGGCGCGAGACCACATTGATCGCAGCCTGCCTTATATCAAGGCGCGTGGTGTGGAAGT
>SKJD01000060.1 GCA_007116095.1 Candidatus Hydrogenedentota bacterium | reverse complement strand
GTCGCACATGGTGAGGGCTTCGTCGTGAACTTCTTTTCCGCCGACCGACTCTATGCTGAGCAAGTCCGCACCGAGCGCCGCGCTCCGGTCGAAGGTTTCCAGCATATTTTCCCAGTAGGCTCCACTACGCATCACCGGCGGACGCACCATTTCGCGGTTGTCGTTGGGCGTCATGCGCAGGGCCGTCTTCAGACCGTGTTGCGCCTCAGCGTCAGCCATCCCGTCCAGGAGAATCTTGCAGAGCTCCGCGCCCCAGTTGGGGTTATGCGTCATCGGCGGCAAGGTCTCGAATTCCAGCACCACCCCCGGCGATTCCAGGGCGACCGCCCGTTTCATCGCCCCTTCGACGATCTGCTGGTACTGCTTGCGGACTTCGGGGTAGGTCGTATCGTCCAGGATCATCGGGGGCAGGGTGAAATTCAGCTCAGGGTAGACCGTCCCCCCGCCAATCACCAGGCCGCTGCGCGTCGTCAGCGGTTTGGGCGCTTGGCCAAAATAGAGCTGCTTCGGGTCACGAATTGCCAAATCTTGAAACTGTTTCATGGTATCGTCCTCCTTGGGCTTCCCGCCGGCTCACAGGCCTGCAGATAGCTTGTATTTGCGCGAACACGGCAATACGACCGCATATCAACAGTCTTTTTGCCATAAATGGCCATATCACTTTTTTGACCATACCGATTTTACAACAATTCGGGGGTAAAATCCTGCCTAATGCGCTCAAAATTTTGTAAATTTATGCGCAAACAGGGAGAACAATTGAAAGAGGGGGGCAATGCGTGGTCCAGCGAAACGCAAAAAGGACGTCAAGCGCTGTCGCTTCGCCATTGGTGGCGTTTGCGGTAGGCCTTGGGGGTCATGCCGGTGTAGCGGTGGAAGACCTTGGTGAAGTAGCTCTGATCCCGGAAACCGCATTCCAGGGCGAGGAGGGCGAGGTCCTTGTCGGTGCGGGCGAGGAGTTCCCGGGCGCGGTCAACACGAATTTGATTGAGGATGTCGACGAAGGTGCGTCCCAGGTGTTTTTTGAAGAGCCGGGAGAAGTGCGCGGAGGACATGGCCGCAACGCGGGCGACTTCTTCCCGAGTGAGGGATTCGGCCAGATGCATGCGCATGTATTCCAGGGCCTTGACGACCTGGGCGTACCCGGATTGGCGGCTATGGCGCTCAAAAGCGTCCATGACATGCGCCAGCATACGCTGCAGCCAGGCCAGGAGTACCTCGGGGTTCTGGATTTGCCCCAGCTCCGCCAGGCGCTCGTAGTTGACGCCCAGTAGGGACTGCGGATTCCCACCGGCCTCTACCGCCGTCCGGCTCATCGTGATGACCAACTCCATGAAGAAGCTTTTCATCAACTCCAGGCGGGGCCCGGCCTGTTGTTGCACGGCCAGAAAAATCTGGTGCATGCGACGGCGCGCTTCGATGCTGTTGCCCTGCCGTATCGCCGCGAGCAAAGCGGGTTCTTCACGCAGGTAGATGTCGCGCAGATCATGGAAGCCCTGCTTTTTGTAGGCGTGGATCGCTTCGGCGCGGAGCTGTTCCTGCTGGTACTGGGTGCGCCGAAGCTCCAGCAGCGCGGCATTGCAGAGATTGGCCGCCTCGACCCGTTCACGAAGATCCCGGCAAGCCGCCGGAAAGTTCAGCCCGGGATTGCCGTCGGCATCCGGATAGACCCGGTCCTCGGTCGTCTCGGCGACCAGGCCACCCATCAGCGTGTTGTTCAGCATAATGGGCACGGCCCAGATCAAACGGCTGCCCGGGCAATAGTCGATGGTGGGCTCGCCCCAGCGCAGCGCCTCGGAGACCGCCCACTGACGCGCCTGGCGGCACTTGTCCGAACAAAGACCGGCGCAACACTTGCGATCAAGCAGACGCCCGTCTACCTGCACTGGATACACATCAATCCCCCACTCTGTGGCATAGGCTTCCAAAATGGCCGTACATTTGTATTCCTTGAGAAGCGCTTGCAATGTTGTAGACACGGCGTTGTCTTTCTTGAGTCCTTGGGGTTGTATGGGGGTATCGCTAAGCAACCATTATACCGAAAAACAAGCCCGGTATTCTGGAACTATGGTCATGCGCAACGTATAATGCCATGATGGTATTTAGTAGTTTGCTTTTTCAATCCTCTACATGCGAATGCATTACCCCAACTCCAAACTGGAAAGGAAAAAACATGCGACCGAAGCTTATCGCCGCACTGTTTAGTTTTATCGTCATGTCCGGTCTGATATGTCTCCCAACCTACGCCGAGGGCCTGTCCATTGAACACGGCCCGACCGGCAAACCCTACCTCAGCTATGACGGCGAGCCGCTCTTCGCCTTTGGCCCGGCAGATGAAGCGCGCACCTTGTCCAATGCGGCGGACCTTGAACGCTGGGCCGCCTGGCAAAAGGATCACGGCATGAACCTGATCCGCGCCTATCCCACTTCCGTCCCCGCAGAAGTTTGGGGCACGCCTTGCGAACACCAGCCTTTCCTGAAGGCCGAGGACGGGGAGCACTGGGATGTCGATCAGTTCAACCCGGAATATTTTGCAATGCTACGGGATAACCTGGCGCGGCTGGAGGAACACGACATCGTAGTCCACCTGCAACTGTGGCAGATCGTCTTCTTCAAGGGCGGCAGCACCCGCTGGGTGGCCAACTACCTGAATCCGAACAACAACGTCAACGACTGGACGGAAAGCAACGATGTTGGCGGCGGCAATCCCGGACGGGGCTACATTGATGCGCCAGCCGATAGCCGCGCCCGGGAACACCAGCGCGAATGGGTAACGCATATCCTGGATGCCGCCAAGGGCCGCAGCAATATCATGATCGACGTCATGAACGAACTCGGCAATGCCATGGGCGACATGGACTGGGCGGTCGAGGTCGTGCGCTGGATTCGTGAATGGGAGGCGGAAAACGACTGGCAATTCCTGGTCGGCGTCGACTCGGAACACCACTACACCCCGGAACGCTTCGGGCCGTATCAGGAACACTTCGACATCATCATGCTGAACGAACTGCAAAGCCCGGCGCATGCCCGGCAGGCCTTTGACAATTTCCAGAAACCGATCGTCAGTGTACGCCCCAGCGACGGCCGCAACCACCGCGATGATTACATGTTCCTGGATGAGTCCCAGGTAGGGCCGGAACACCAGACCCGCTACCGGACGCTCAGCTATCGCAGTATGTTCTCAAATCTGCAATCCATCGGCTGCTATTGGAAAACCCCCATCGACCGTGCCGATTACCGGGACATGGAATTCTGGCCGGTCTATGCCGAAGCGCTGCGCACATTCTGGAACGACATCAAAGACCACTGGCCGGAACTCGTGGTAGACGATGACATTGTGCGGTCCGAGACCGTCACACCCCACGCCTACGGCATGCGTGCGCCCGCGCTGCATCTGGTCTACCTGGAATGCGGATCGCACACCTGGGACAACCACTACGACGCCTCGGAAGTCATCCTGAAGGCTCCGGCAAATATGGACAGCGTGAACGTATTCGATCCGAGCACGGGCGAAATATCCGAAGCTGAATACACCCAGGATGGCGACAGCGTGCAAGTCGTGCTGCCGGCCTTCGTCGATGACCTGGTCGTGATTCTGCGGGCCGCGTTGTAACGAGCGCCCACAGCGTATAGCCAGAGATAAGGCCGAAAGGGCGCCCCCCCGTGGGCGCCCTTTTACCATCAAACCGCCTCAAGGCATGCACACAAACGACCACGATGCGAACCCTGGTGCTTGGGCTTTTCCATTGTGTCTATCCGCGTAAAATATTGGTGAATTTAATGGCGAGTTGCTTTTCTCCGGGTTCGTGCTGGAAGGCATGCGACTTCTCTCGGGTAGATAAATCTGCGTTATTTGCAGACAATAAAGCGCTTTTTTATGCCTTTCGTGGTTTTTGGTGGTTCTGAAAAAGGCGTTCAAGGCGCTATAGCCCAATGGCCTTACCCCGGCTTCGTCTTAATATGTTCCTGGAGCAGGCACCTCATCCGTGTTTTCCGTGGTGAAATTATTGCGAACCACCCGGCGCGTTTGACTCATTTCGCCGCTATGTGCTACATTGTTCGCTACGTCACAGGGCTGGGTTGTGTCTGCGTCGCTCGATGCGATGACATGCCCAATGAACCATGAACTATCCAATTTTGCTCGCGCTAGACGGGAAGGTAGCGGCTTCTTGAACCCGCAATCCGCTTTAGCGGGGTTGAATTCCCACCCGAGGGCATCTTGTTCTTTTGTCAGGTACGGGGAACGTGGTGTTGATGGCTGGGTCCTACTCAACGAGACGTCGGCGAACCCGGTCAGGTCCGGAAGGAAGCAGCCGTAGTCGATCGTTCTCGTGTGCTGTAGGGTTGCCTGGCTTGAGCCAACGGCCGCCGTGGCCGATCTGGACAAGTGTTCGACGGTGGGTGCGCGGGCAGTTTTTTTTATTTTGTAGCACCAGGTACTACAAAATAAAAACTAACCATTGGATACTCCGTTTATGGGCTGTTTCATAATTGGCCCGTAATTTAAGGAAATGCGACGGGGCAGGACATGGCGGAGCAACAATACCTCGTTATAGCACGCAAATGGCGACCACAACGCTTTGAGGATGTGGTGGGCCAGGAGCACATCACGCGCACCCTGCGCAACGCCATTGACTCGGGCCGCATTCATCATGCCTTCCTCTTCATCGGTTCCCGCGGTATCGGCAAGACCACCTCGGCCCGCATCCTCGCCAAGGCCCTGAACTGTCTCAGCAGCGACAAGCCCACGGCGGACCCCTGCGGCGAATGCGAGAATTGCAAGTCTATCGGTGCGGGCAGCAACATTGATGTCATCGAGATCGACGGCGCCTCGAACAACGGGGTGGACGATGTCCGCGAGCTGCGAGAAAACATCCAGATGGTGCCTTCCTCGGGCCGCTACAAGGTCTACATCATCGACGAGGTGCACCAGCTCAGTTCCGGCGCCTTTAACGCGTTGTTGAAGACCCTGGAAGAGCCGCCTTCCCATGCGATTTTTGTGCTCGCGACCACGGAAGCGCACAAAATCCCCGCGACCATCATTTCGCGCTGTCAGCGCTATGACTTCCGCCGTGTGTCTATCCCCACGATTATCACCTTGCTGGAAAAAATCCTGAAGGCCGAAGGGGTTTCGGCGGACGCTGAGGCGCTGCATGCCATTGCTCGCACGGCCGAAGGGGGGATACGTGACGCCGAGAGCCTACTGGACGAACTGATTACCTATTGTGACGGCGACATCACCTTTCAGGACGTCAACGACGTACTGGGGCTGATTGATTGGCGCCTGCTGCACAGCATGTGCGAAGGCATCCTGAACCAGGACATCATCGGGCTCCTTCAGTTGGTCGATGACATGATTTCCGGCGGGAAGGACCTGTCCCAGTTTGTGCAGGAGTCGTTGTTCTATTTCCGAAACCTGCTGATCTGCAAG
>SKJD01000414.1 GCA_007116095.1 Candidatus Hydrogenedentota bacterium | reverse complement strand
GCAATGATACCGCCCAGCGCGATATGGAGCGTGTTGCCCGGGGTGGCTCCTGGCGCGATCGCCCGCACCAGGCGACCGCAAGTTATCGCAGGCCGTATCAACCGTATCAGCGCGTATTTAACGTAGGATTCCGGGTTGTGGCGCCAGCGGATACCACCTTGTTACTGACCCAGGAGCACGTGTCCAATCTGGAATAAAGACTAAAGCATAGTCCTTGAGATGGCGTATTGTTTATGCCTGTGGCAGGTGAATGCGGAAACAGCTCCCGGCGCCCAGTGTGCTTTTCACGGTGACATAGCCCCGGTGCAGTTGGGCGATGTGCTTGACGATGGCGAGGCCGAGTCCGGTGCCGCCCTGGCGGCGGCTGCGGTCTTTGTCAACGCGATAGAAGCGCTCGAAAAGGCGGGGCAGGTGTTCCGGAGCAATGCCGCAGCCTTCATCGTGTACCTCAATCCGAATTTCTTTGTCGCTCTGTAATGTGCGTAATATGACGCGGCTGCCTGGTTCGCTGTATTTGATGGCATTGTTGAGCAGATTCACAATGCCTTGTTCCAGCAGGCTGCTGTTAATGTACGCATTGATTTCTGGACTCTCTTCACGTGTGATTTGTATATGCTTCTTTTCCGCGGTTGACTGGCAGAGCTGGACCGCCGTCTTGAGTGTGGTGTTGATGGGGGAGCGGCTCAACAGCGACTCGGCGGACTCGTGTTCTTGCTCCATGCGGGAAAGAAGGAGCAAGTCTTCAATGATTCTGTTCAGACGTTCGGCCTGTTGATCGATGATTTCCAGGAAGCGTTGCGCAGTTTCCCCGTCTTGCAATGCGCCGTCGCGCAAGGTCTCGACGAAGCCGATGATGGACGTGATGGGCGTCTTGAGTTCATGAGACACATTGGCGACAAAGTCCCGGCGCACCTTTTCAAGACGTCGAAGTCGGGTGATGTCGTTCAGGACAATGACCACGCCAACCCGGCGTCCCAGGGAATCCTTGAGTACGGCGCCACCCGCCTGCAGGAATTGTTCTCCTTTATGGTATAGGGTCAGTTCTCGCTCCAGGGGGGCTTCGCTGTGTAACGCGTCGGTGACAAATTGTTGCAGCGCGGAATTGCGAATCACTTCGTGCAGCGGTTTCAAGGAAATGTTGTGGGGGGCCACATCGAAAAAATTTGCTGCTGCTTGGTTCATGCTAATGATGCGCTCCTGGCGATCGATAGCGAAAACGCTTTCGACCATGCTCGACAACACAGCTTCCTGCTCATTGCGCTGTCTCATCAAAGTCTTGAGGCGTTCGTTCAATTGTTGGGCCATCTGATTCATGGCCTCGGTCAATTCCGCTATTTCTTCGGAGTCCGGCAAGGGGAGCGTCTGTTGAAGATCCCCCCGGGCAAAGCGTTGTGCGCCCAGCTTCAATTCGGTGATTGGGCGTATTAGTCGCTTCGAGACCAGCCAACATACCAGTCCCGCCAATACGGTAATAACCGCGCCACCCAGGAAAACCTGGAGCAGGATAGCCCGTAGATTCCGTTGTAGGGCAACCATCGGATAGGCTGTGCGCAGGACCCCGATCAATATACCTTCCTGTTCCAGCGGGAGGGCAACATAGGTCATGTCCGCATGGATGGTGTTGCTATAGCGCTCTTTCACCCCGATGAAACCTTGAAATGCGGTGATAACCTCCGGGCGATTGGCGTGGTTCAGAATATTTTCGAGCGCTTGGTCGGTATCTGCAATGACTTCGCCGTCGGGCAGAATTACGGTAATACGCAACTCCATGTCCGTGCTCATGGATTTCACCAGACCGTCCAGTGCGTCGTAATGCGCATTTTGCAAATGGTCGAGGACTTGGGGTTGCAGCAAACGGGCATGCCGCTCCAGGGTCTGGATGAGCTGCTCCCGGTAAAAGCTTTTAACCGTGCGGGTGGTATAGAGGGTGATGGCGAGTAATGCCAGAACGATTACCAGGAGGTAGGAGGGGAAAAGCTGCCAAATCAGTTTTTTGCGCGCCATAGATTCAAAGACCGTCTGTTGGGTAATGGGAAATGGTTATTCCTCGAGCTTGTAGCCAACACCCCGCACCGTGGCGATTTTTTTGCCGGCATCCCCGAGTTTTTTACGCAGGCTCACAATCTGCACATCAACCGAGCGTTCGGTAACGGCATAATCGTCCCCGTGCACGGCATCGACAATCTGGTACCGTGTGAAGACCCAGCCGGGCCGTCGCGCCAGTAAATGTAGCACCTGGAACTCGGTATGGGTAAGGGGAATGACCTCGCCGTCAACCAGTACTTCGTGGCGCCCGGGATGTATGAGTAGGTTTTGGATTTGGATGGTTTCCTCCTTGTCGCTTTCTTCGCGTTTATTGCGCCGTAAAAGCGCACGCACCCGGGCCACCAAAACACGTGGGCTGAAGGGTTTGGTGATGTAATCGTCCGCCCCCAGCTCCAGGCCGGTTACAACATCCGCATCCTCGCTCTTGGCCGTGAGCATGATGATGGGAATGTGCTGGGTTCGTTCATCCGATTTGAGCCGCTTACAGACTTCCAGGCCATCAAGTTCGGGCAACATCAGGTCGAGCAGAATGAGTGCGGGAGCCTGCTTATGTACCCGTTCCAGGGCTTCTTCCCCCGAAGCGGCTTCCTGGACGGAAAAGCCTTCGCGGCTCAGGTTGTAACGCACCAGCTCCTGAATGGCTTCTTCATCCTCAACCACCAATATGTTCTCTTTTGCCATAGTCCGGTAGGGTATCCCGCAGGTTGTATGCCGTGGCATGCATTTTTTCGTATGTATTATGATCGCATCTGATTATTAGGAACCTGTTAGTGGGTGGTGAGTTTTTCGCCAAAAAACAACCATGTCAGGCCTTGGGCAGCATCTTCGGGCTTCAAAAACTAACGCACTGCTAACAGGGGGTCGGGCGCCGGGAAATCGTGGAGGCGCCGCCTCGTTTACCGAATATTGCGCTTCAAAAAGTATGTTACACTACCACGAACAGCATAAGACAGAAGCAACCCAACAGTCGGTCGGCGTCGCTCCCATACACGCGAGAAATCACCGAATCATGTATGCCTGATGCGGCATGTTTACCAGACTGCAAAAATGGAGAAACTAGCTTGGGACAGGGAAATATGCAACATAAACAGAAGGCGATAAAGTCGCGGAAGAGTGATTGGAGCCAGGTTTCGCGCCGGCAATTTTTACAGGGCGCCTTGTTGAGTAGTACAGGCTTGGGGCTGGGTATGGCGTTGCATGGTTGCACGGAGAATGGGCAATCGCAAGCCATCGCCGAAAGCGGGCAGGCGCCGCAAGGTCAAATTGATGGTCGCCGGGTGGTTATTCTAGGTTTTGACGGCATGGACCCGAGAATCGTTTCCGACATGATGGAACAGGGCGAGCTGCCCCACATGAAAAGCATGCTGGATCAAGGCGGACAGTTCCAGAATCTGGCCTCCAGTAACCCGCCTCAGTCACCCACGGCCTGGTCTTCTTTCGCCACCTGTCAGTCGCCCATGAACCATGGCATCTTCGACATTCTGCGTCGCAACGCCTCCAATTATCTCCCTGGGCTGGGTTTTGGGAGCATGTCCCCCCCTGAGTTGAGCCCCCTGGGCCATGTAACCCGTCCTCCAACCTATGAAAATTTCCGAGAAGGGGTTAATTTCTGGAAAGTCGCCAGTGATCAAGGATTGCGCGTGAAATCCTTGCTGGTGCCCTATGCCTATCCGCCAGATGAGCTGAATGAATCCAGCCGTATGCTCTGTGGGCTGGATGTGCCGGATATCCGCGGGACCCAGAGTACCTATTTCTACTTCTCAGACGCCCTGGAGACGGAAGAGCGCGTTTCTGGCGGTATTCGTATGCCGCTGTCGTTCGACGGCGATCAGGCGCAGATTACGGTGCCCGGCATCGCGAACCCGAACCTGCGCAACAGCTTCGCCACAGTGGATCTGGACATGAGCGTGGACCGTGACGCCGGCCAATTGCGCCTGACCTTCCAGGAGCAGGCCGTGACGCTTCACGCGGGCGAATGGTCGGACTGGATGCAATGGACCTTTTCGTTGACCAACCAATATGATGTGCATGCGCTCAGTCGTTTTTATCTGATTTCGGCGGGCGATGAAGTCGCATTGTATATGACCTGCCTGCAAATGCACCCGCAGGAGCCGATGATTCCGATCAGCGAACCCGAGAGCTACAGTGATTCCCTTGTTCAGCGTTACAACTATTTCAAGACCATCGGCTGGGCCTACGACACCAAGGCCTTGCAGCAGGGCGACATGAACAACGAGATGTTCATTGAAGACGCCTGGCAAAGCATGGCCTGGAAAGAACGCCTGCTACTGGATGAATTAAGTGAGGGTGGTTTTGATCTGTTGATGGCGGGATGGACGGTTTCGGATCGCGTCAGCCACATGTTCTGGCCCTACCGGGATTCCCGGCACCCCTTCTATACCCCAGAGCTGAACGCGCAATATGGGCGGGTGATTGAAGACTGCTACCAGCGCCTCGATGAGACCGTGGGCAAGGTCCTGGAACGCTTACGCGATGATGATCTACTCATGGTGATGTCTGACCACGGCTTCCACAGTTACCACACCGAGTTCAGCGTGAATACCTGGCTCATTCGCCATGGCTACCTGGCCGTGAAAGACCAGGATGATCCGGAAACAGCCGCCACGGAAGATCGGTATTTGATGGGATTTGATTGGTCGCGAAGTAAAGCGTATGGATTGGGGTTGGGTATGATCTACCTGAACTTGGAAGGTCGGGAAGGCCAGGGTATCGTATCGGCTTCTGAGAAAGGCCAGCTCATGGCGGAGATTCGCGAGGGGTTACTGGCGGAAAGGGACCCGGAAACCGGCGAACCTATATTCAGCGAGATTTATACCTACGAAAACCCCGAAGGCGCCTCAGTGGAGCATGCACCGGATTTATTGCTGGGTTATCATCCGGGGTATCAGACGCACAAGGCCTCGGCAGCCGGATCGGCGCCACAAGAAGTCTATGCGCCCAACGAAGACCAGTGGGGCGGAGAGCATGCGGCCTCGGATGTGGCGCTCACACCGGGTATTCTCTTCAGCAACCAACCACTCCAGGAGAACGCCGCGATCATCGATCTGGGCGTTACGTCCCTGCGCTACTTGGAGGTAGATGCGCCTGTTGAATATGAAGGGAAGAGTTTGTTGGTGTAGGTATTTGTTTGTTTTGTTAAGAAAAAAAGTCGGCTTGGAGCACTATGATGTATTGTTGCCCCAAGCCGTTTTCTTTGCTTTGTATGGGATGAACTACGATGACTCAGTCAACCTGGGCGGATTCGCTCGTTGAAATAGCGGCCAAGGCGTCGTATTGGGCCTGGGTATGCACCGGTGAGAAGACCAGGTTGAATGTGCGTTCTTCGCCGGGCTCCAGGTACTCAAGGTTGCCGGATTTTTCGT